>NZ_PYIA01000013.1:0-872 GCF_013265645.1 Sphingopyxis sp. BSNA05
GCGATGATGGTCTGCTCTTCGTTTCTTTCGTTTTCCCATGTCTCCGCCTCCGGTTTTGCAAGGGCGGGATTGGTTATGAAAAGCTGATGCGCTTCAACAGGGGCGGTGCGACAGGCAAATTTATAGACAAAGCCCTGTTTGCTGGTGGCGAAGAAACTAACGCTGTCGCTGGCGAAGCTGGGCGGTACGGAAATATAGATATCGCCGCGCACCGGTTCGTGCGTTACCCCGAAATCATTATAGGGATAGCCCGAAGCGATTTTTGAAACGCTTGAGAATTCGTCGCCAACCAAAGCAATACGCGTCAGCTCATCGCGCGATAATGTGCAGTCAATCTTTGCATTGTCCGCAGCTTCGACAAACTGGTCCGCCAAAGCGGGTGATGCGCTGACCGAAAGTGCGGTAATAAGTAATGCCAAGCCAAGAGTTTTGAACCCTGTATCGGGAAGCCGCGTAACGCCCCAGCTGATGCTCGCCATGCCGCCGCCCACAAGACAGGCGGGCAGGGATGTTAATATGCTGCTCATAACGAGGCATCCTTTTCGATTGATTTTTGCTGAATTTGTTGATCGCGCTCGGTTGGGACCTGCGCAAAACCGGTCAGCGCAAGTCGAAGGCCGGAGTAAGTCCAGCGAAAGACAAATTTACGCTCCTCGCTGGCGATTACCTGCGCGCCGACGAACGTCTTGAGCGTTCCGGTCACTTCGGACTTGAGTTCTTTTGGATCGATTACGAGCGAACGGATGACAAAAGCCTGGGCAATATCGGAGCCGCGTTGTTCGGAAACGATTTTGACCAATTCTGATTTGAGACGGCCATGGGCACTGGGATCGGCTAGCTTGAGAATCTGCCCCATCCAGTAATCAAGCCCT
>NZ_PYIA01000014.1:0-871 GCF_013265645.1 Sphingopyxis sp. BSNA05
GCGATGATGGTCTGCTCTTCGCTTCTTTCGTTTTCCCATGTCTCCGCCTCCGGTTTTGCAAGGGCGGGGTTGGTAATAAAAAGCTGATGCGCTTCCACAGGGGCCGTGTGACAGGCAAATTTATAGACAAAACCCTGTTTGCTGGTGGCGAAGAAGCTAACGCTGTCGCTGGCGAAGCTTGGCGGCACGGAAATATAAATATCGCCGCGCACCGGTTCGTGCGTTACGCCAAAATCATTATAGGGATAACCTGAAGCGATTTTTGAAACACTTGAAAATTCATCGCCAACCAAAGCAATACGGGTCAGCTCATCGCGCGATAATGTGCAGTCAATTTTCGCATTGTCGGCCGCTTCGACAAACTGGTCTGCCAAAGCGGGTGATGCGCTTAACGAAAGGGCGGTTATGAGTAATGCAGCGCCAAGAGTTTTGAATCCTGGATCGGGAAGCCGCGCCGCGCCCCAACTGATGCTCGCTATGCCGCTGCCCAGCAGACAGGCGGGCAGAGCTGTAAATATGCTGCTCATGACGAGGCATCCTTCTGTTTAGTTTTTGCTGTATTTGCTGTTCTTGATCGGTTGGGACTTGCGTAAAACCGGTCAGCGCGAGCCGAAGACCGGAGTAGTTCCAGCTGAAAACAAACTTACGCTCTTCGCTGGCGATTACTTGCGCGCCGACAAACGTTTTGAGCGTTCCGGTCACTTCGGACCTCAGTTCTTTCGGATCGATCACGAGTGAACGGATGACAAAGGCCTGCGCAATATCGGAGCCGCGTTGTTCGGAAACAATTTTGACCAATTCTGATTTGAGACGGCCATGGGCACTGGGATCGGCTAGTTTGAGAATCTGCTCCATCCAGTAATCAAGCCCT
>NZ_PYIA01000015.1:0-4727 GCF_013265645.1 Sphingopyxis sp. BSNA05
CCCGCGCGCCGCACTGGATTGCTTCGCTACGCTCGCAATGACGAAGGACAATCACTTGGGAAGGATCACAACGGAATATTATCATGCTTCTTCCACGGGTTCTCCAGTTGCTTGTTCCGCAGTTTCCGCAACCCCAGAGCCACCCGGCGACGGGTCGAATGCGGCATGATTACCTCGTCGACAAAGCCCTTTTGCGCCGCGACAAACGGGTTGGCGAAGCGGGCTTCATATTCGGCTGTATGTTCGGCAATTTCTTCCGGGGTCTTGCCGCGGAAGATGATCTCGACCGCACCTTTGGCCCCCATCACAGCGATTTCGGCGGTGGGCCAGGCATAGTTGAGATCGCCGCGCAAATGCTTGGACGCCATCACGTCATAAGCGCCGCCATAGGCCTTGCGGGTGATGATGGTGATTTTCGGCACGGTCGCTTCGGCATAGGCGAAGAGCAGCTTGGCGCCATGCTTGATGATGCCGTTATGCTCTTGTGAAGTACCGGGCAGAAAGCCGGGAACGTCGACCAGAGTCACAATCGGAATATTGAATGCATCGCAATAGCGGACAAAGCGCGCCGCTTTCTTGGAGGCATTGATGTCGAGGCATCCGGCAAGCACCATCGGCTGGTTGGCCACCACACCGACGGTGGAGCCTTCCATCCGGCCAAAGCCGCAGATGATATTGCCGGCATGGGCGGGCTGGACTTCAAAGAAATCGCCCTCGTCGACCATCTTGCGGATGACTTCGTGCATGTCATAAGGCTGGTTGGCATTGTCGGGGATCAGCGTATCGAGGCTTTCCTCGAGCCGGTCCCACGGGTCAGCGGTGGGCCGCTCCGGCACTTCTTCGCGATTGGACAAGGGCATGAAGTCGATGAAATCACGCGCCGCAAGCAAGGCTTCGATATCATTGTCATAAGCGACATCGGCAACGCTGGTCTTGGTCGTGTGCGTAACCGCTCCGCCCAGTTCTTCCTGCGTCACAATCTCGTTGGTCACGGTCTTGACCACATCGGGGCCAGTGACGAACATATAGCTGCTGTCCTTCACCATGAAGATGAAGTCGGTCATGGCCGGCGAATAGACCGCACCACCGGCACAGGGGCCCATGATCAGGCTGAGCTGCGGAATGACGCCGCTGGCGAGAACATTTTTCTGGAACACATCGGCATAGCCACCAAGCGATGCCACGCCTTCCTGGATACGCGCGCCGCCGCTGTCGTTGATGCCGATGACCGGAGCGCCGACTTTCATGGCGTTTTCCAGAACCTTGCAGATCTTTTCGGCATGGCGTTCGGACAATGAACCGCCGAACACGGTGAAGTCCTGGGAGAAGACATAGACCAGACGGCCGTTGATCGTGCCGGATCCGGTCACCACACCGTCGCCCGCGATCTTGGTCTTTTCCATTCCGAAATCGACGCAATTATGTTCGACATACATGTCGATCTCTTCGAACGAATCCTCGTCGAGCAGGATCTCGATCCGTTCGCGTGCGGTCAGCTTGCCTTTTGCATGCTGGCTATCGATCCGCTTCTGCCCGCCGCCGAGCATGGCTTCGGCGCGCTTGGCTTCCAATTGTGCGATAATGTCTGACATCAAACCCCCGGCTGTGAATCACTTGGTGCGATATGCCCTAGTCAATGCACAGCCGGTTAGGCAATCGTCAATAGTAATTAATCGCGCGATTAAACCTGACCTTTTCGCTACGGAAGCCGTAACGTTATCTATTTAAACAGGACCAGTTCCTCGGCCATGCTCGGATGCAGGGCCACGGTATCGTCGAACGCCTGTTTGGTGAGCCCCGCTTTTACCGCGATGGCCGCAGCCTGCAAAATTTCCGGTGCGTCGGGGCCGATCATGTGCAGGCCGAGAATCTTCTCGGTCGGATGCTCGACGATCATCTTGTAGAGACTGCGCTCGGCCCGGTCGGCAAAGACGTTGCGCATGGCGCGGAAATCGGACGAATAGACCTTGATATTGCCATATTGCTCGCGTGCCTGGCTCTCGGTCAGACCGACCGAGGCAATGGGCGGCTGGGAGAATACGGCGGATGGAATATTGTCATAGTCCACGGTGCGCGGATTGTCGCCAAAGACGGTATCGGCAAAAGCCTGTCCTTCGCGGATCGCGATTGGTGTCAGCTGCACGCGATCGGTCACATCACCGACAGCGTAGATATTCTCCACATTGGTCCGGCTATAGTCGTCGACGATGATCGCATTTTTGTCATTCGTTACTACGCCGGCATTTTCCAGTCCCAAACCGTCGACTTTTGGTCGCCTTCCGGTCGCTGCGAGCACAATATCGGTACGAATCGGCTCTTTTTGCCGTCCATATACACATCGAGGGCGCCATCATCGCGCTTCTCGATCTTGTCGAATGCGCAGTTGAATTTGAAATCGATGCCCTTGGCAAGCGAGATCTGGATCAGCCGGTCCCGGACGCTTTCATCATAGCCCCGCAATATGATGTCGGAGCGGTTGACCACCGTAACATCGCTGCCCAAGCCATTGAAAATACCGGCAAATTCATTGGCGATATAGCCGCCTCCGGCAATGATGATAGTCTCCGGCAGCTTCTCGAGATGGAACATGTCGTTCGAAGTCGACATCAGATCACTACCGGGAAAATCAGCAACCGCAGGCCAAGCACCAACCGCAATCAATATATATTTCGCAGTCACAGTCTTGCCACCGGCCAGCTTGATCTCATGCGGCCCGGCCAGTTCAGCACGCTCGAGAATGATCTCAACCCCATGATTTTTCAGCGTTTCTGTATAGGCATTGTTGAGCCGGTCGACGTCCTTGAGGACATGATCACGCAATCTGGTCCAGTCGAACTCGGCATTGTCCCAGGTCCAGCCGAAATTCTTGCCGTCTTCGAGTTCTTCGGAAAAATGCGAACCGTAAACCAGCAGCTTCTTCGGCACGCAGCCGCGGATAACGCAGGTCCCGCCGACCCGATATTCCTCGGCTACAGCGACTTTCGCACCATAGGATGCGGAGACCCGAGCGGCGCGCGTTCCGCCGGAACCTGCTCCGATAACAAACAGGTCATAATCATATTCAGCCATCAATAATTCCTTGTTGTCAGACTCCGAAAGCCCGCTTCTTTAACTCTTCGGTCGATGCGTCCAATCGGTTACCATCCTCGGCAGCCAGCTTGTTCGCCATTTGCTTGCCAAGCTCGACGCCAAATTGATCGAATGGATTGATGTTCAGCAAAACCGCATTCACAAAAGTCCGGTGCTCGTAAAAGGCCAGCAGCGCACCCAGTGAAGATGCTTCCAATTCTTCCAATAATATCGTGACCGAGGGCCTGTCACCCTGATAGTTTCGATGACTGTCATCGGATTTTTGCCCGCCATCAACGCCGCCCCCTGGGCGAAGCAATTGAGTAGCAGGCCGTTATGGTGAGCGGGACTGAGCGAATCCCCCGCTTCTATGACCGCGAGAAACTCGACTGGGACAAGATGACTACCCTGATGCAGAAGCTGAAACACCGCATGCTGGGCATCGGTGCCGACGCCACCCCAGACAATCGGACTGGAATGCAGTGCAAGCGGTTCGCCATCCAGCGTTACGGATTTGCCATTGCTTTCCATTTCCAGCTGCTGGAGATAATCCGGCACCAGCCCCAGACGTTCATCATAGGCAAATACCGCTCTCGTTTCGCATCCGCGAACCTGTGTGTAATATTGGTCGGCAAAGGCGGCAAGGACCGGAATATTCCGCGACCAGGGCGTATCCTGAAAATGCCGGTCCATTGCGGCAGCCCCGGCCAGCAGATCCGCAAACACATCATAGCCGAGCGCCAGCGCGACGCTGAAGCCGATCGACGACCATAAGGAATAACGCCCGCCCACCGTCTCGGAGAATGGCAGGATGCGGGTTTCATCGACTCCCCATTCAACCGCCTGCTCCGGATCGGCGGTCAAGGCGACGACTTGCCCCCTGGGATCTGCGATAGCCTCCTCCGTCATCCAGTCGATCACCGATTGTGCGTTCAACAAAGTCTCTGCGGTGGTGAAGGTTTTGGACGCTATGACCAGCAACGTCTTGCCTGCATCAAATCGCTCCAGAACCGGTTCGAGTGCCACGCCGTCGATGTTCGAGACCACCGCGAGCTCATATTTCTCGTCACCCAGTTTCAGAGCTTCGTGCAGCATCTTGGGTCCCAGGGCCGAACCGCCGATGCCCAGATGTATGATATGCCTGAACTCACCAAGAGCTCCGGAATCAATCACTTCGATCAGGCTCTTCATACGCTGGTGCAGCGCATGGGCATTATCGACACTCGCCGGATTTCCGATTCCGCGTTCTGCGCAATGTTCGGCAGCCCGGCCTTCGCTGATATTGACCGGCTCGCCGGCAATCAATGCTTCTCTCTTGGTCGACAGTCCCAAGGTGTCGGCCATATCCTGAAATGCTCCCACCAGATCCTCGTCAAGATGGGTTTTGGAAAAATCGAAATAGAGGCCTGCATGTTGCAGCGCGAAGCGGGAGACGCGATCGCCATCTTTCTCGAACATCTGGTTTAGCGAAAGCTGCGGCATGGCCTTGATCGTCTGCCAATGGTCTGAAGTCATTCAATCATCCAATCTCTGGTTCTGAAATTGCGTGCATCTCGTGGATTACCCAGCCCTATCTGCCGAGCCGGCCCGTCTCAAGTTGAAAATCTCCGCCGGTTCCGGGACGCAAGAAATCTTGACGTCACAGCCATTGTCGGCGA
>NZ_PYIA01000016.1:0-9326 GCF_013265645.1 Sphingopyxis sp. BSNA05
CGACATTTTCTGCAAGGCCGGCATTGATACCAATGTTACGCGCGTTGAGATCAAAGGCAGCGCGCGACTGCTCCGAGCCCGCTAGGCCAAGCCGGTCAAGAAGTCCGCGATAGACTTCATCGGCCTTCGCGCGTCCCGCGCCAACTACATTAAGATCGCCAGTTCCAAACCCTTCGAGGGAACCGTTTGATGTATCGAGTTCGCGTAGCGCATCGGTTTTGAGCTGCTGGGCTAATGTCGGAATGTCGGTGAGCTTGTTTAAATCCTCATAGAGTCTTTGCGCTTCGGCAATTTGCTCCTTGCCTTGCTGGACCATTTGTATGGTTTGCCTGACCGTGTTGATTTGCTGGATCAGGCTGGCGCTGTCATGGACTGGCATGCCTTGGGCAAATGCGGGCAAGGGGGCTGCGATAAGCAGCGTTGCACTTAGTAGCTTCATCATCTTCTTCATGATTTTACCTTTCTTCATGGTTCAGCGTCTTTGTTGGATTCAGCTGGGACGCCTCCGACTATGGAAGAGGGGAAGCCAGGTGGCAGGGTCGCTTCCAACCTCGGCAATGATTTCATCGACTTGGGTTGTGGTTTCTGCGCGGCCCGACAGGACGGAGAGCGCGTCATCGAGACCGCTCAGATCAAGTTCGACCACCACGCTGTCATGGCCTTGTTTGACGAGAAACTTGTGACTTTCAGGTGAGAGGTCTTCGCGCACGAGTTTGAATTCGGCTTCTGACAGTGAGAATCTATCCACATAATCGCGCCGCGCACCAAACGGATTGGGCAGCATGATTTTGGTTGCGACCTGTTCGAGGATCGAATGGCTTATGTCGCTTTTGAGCGCATCAGCGGGAGATTGTGTTGCAAATACCATGAGCGCATTGCGCTTTCGGTAGGTTTTCAGGCCATCCTGTGCAAAACGTCGGAAGGCTTCATCGCCCAGCGCCTTCCAGAATTCATCAATGCAAATAATCATCCGTTCGCCGGTCAAGGCCAAGTCGATCCGGTGAAACAGATACAGCATGACAGGCGTGCGGATATCGGCATTGTCGAGAAAATCGGTCATGTCGAAGCCGAGGAACTGGGCGTCCAGCGTCATTGAATCCGTCGGATTGTCGAACACCCAGCCTAGCGAGCCTTCCGAAGTCCATTTTTCTAGCCTCGCGCCAACGCCGCTTGCATCCTTCATGCCGAGCATCGAGCGAAGTGCGCTGAGCGACCGGTCAGCGGCCGGCAGTTTCATGACTGCATTGATGCCGTCTTCGATACGCCGTTCCTCCTGGACAGAAATTGGCTTGCCATCGGCGCGGACCAATTGGCGGATGAATATCGACAGAAAGCTCTTGTCCGGGGCGCAATCTGTAAGAGCTTTGAGCGGGGAGAACCCGGTGGCGATGCCATTATGCAATGCGAGATAAGTTCCGCCGCTTGCCTGCACAAAGATTTGTGCGCCGCGATCTTTGTCGATGAATATCTGCCGAGCGCCGGTCTTTTCCGCTTGTGCCATCAGGAAGTTGAGCAGCACGGTCTTGCCGCCGCCGGACGGACCAATGATCAGCGTGTGACCCAGATCGCCTTTATGGAAATTGAAGAAATAGGGGCTGCGCGCGCTGGTTTTGAGAAGCGCTATTGCATCACCCCAATGATTTCCGCTCGCTTGTCCTGCCGGAAAAGTATGAAAGGGTGAGAAGGCAGCGAAATTGAGCGATGTGATAGGCGCAGGCCGGGCGCGCCACGCGAAATTGCCGACAAGCTGCGACCAATAGGCTGCTTCAAGCGCAGCGCCCTCGCGCGCCGCCACCATGCCTGTATCGGCAAGCGCCGCTCGCGCCACAGACATATGATCGCGCAAGGCGCGCATACTTGTCCCATAGACGGCAAGCGTGAAATGGTGATCGCCCAAAACAAAGCGATTTGACATCAGATCGTCGCTTGCATCAATCAGCGCATCAGCCTGGCTGACCGCGCGGTCGCCTGAATTTTCCATTTGTGTCATGCGCAGACGGAACTTCTCGGTTGCAGCCGCTCGCCCAAGGAATGTGAAGGATTGTGTCAGGACGAACCCGAAATCGACCGACAGCAACGCTTCAAACTGGCGCGGGGTAGTTTGCGCGGGGTATTCGCGGATTCCGAAAATGCCGCCAAACGCTGATGTGTCGGCACCGCGAACCTCGATAGTTTCCGCGCCGAAAATCGTCCGCGCGCGGTAAAGCGCTCCGCCCAGATGCCCGCGAACAACGGGAACGCGGACATGGCGTCCGGTCATTACCATATCAGCGACTTCCATCGCTTCGGAAAACATCAATCCGCGATGTGCATATACCCCGCAGCGGCGCGGCTGACAGCGCGCCATGAGCTTTTCAAAGTCGCGAGCCTTATCGTCGAGCAATTCGACTAGTGCCTCGTCTATCAGCGGACCTTTTTCCGCTTGCTTGGAAACCTTCCGCTTGAAGAGCTGGATGATCTTGTCGCTTCCAGTCGCAGCAGGGCGTATGACAAGGCTGACAAAGAAGCGGTTGATGAACATCCGCTCCCGGTTGATCCGGCCAAAATAGGCACGGTCGAGATCGGCAGCGAAACGAGATTTGAATGCCCCACCGGGATATTGATCCACCCGCATCCTGATCAGATGCGTCCAGATTGACAGCCGTTCGTCGTGCAGGTTGCGGAGCATTCCGTTGAGCTTGGTGTGCCAGTCGTTTAAATCGCGCACATCGGCGGTCTCGAACGCGCGGCCTTGCAGCTCGAAGGTCAGCATGATGTCGCCAGAATCGAGCGCCACCATCTCTTCGTTGACGTGACGCGCATAAGGCAGAAACTTTTCAGGCGTTGCCTCGCGCTGCGCTATTTTTCGCGGCACAGAATTATTGGAGGCGAGCAATCTACCCATGACGACCAAAGCCTTTGCGGCGTAAACCGGTCAGCGGCAGCGGTGAGTAGCTGCTGCCGCCCCAAAACGCTCGATTTCGGTTGCCCGCCTTGGTCCGGCCCCAAAGGAACAGCAGACGAAACGCATTGACATCGTGGCGCACAATCAACCGCGAGATTGAATAGCCGAAAGCCGCGATCATTGCGGCATAGAGCGGACTGTTGCTCTGAATCAGCACGGATGCGCTCGCGATCAACAGTAACACCGCCGCTTCAATTGGAATCCCCGCCCAGAGCGCCGGGCGTGTCACCGCGAGGAACAGCGTGTTTTTTGTCAGAATTTCGGTTTGCTCGTTCATCGCAGTCAGCCCGCAATGAGACCGACGATGGATTCCGCCGAGAAGACTATGGCGATACCAATAATAACCGTTACCAGAACCGCGGTCGAGGCGCGGCCTGTAAACCAGAGTAGGCCCGTTACAATAACGGCGATGACTGCTAGTGTTCGAAGGAGGGTCGATGATAAAAGCCCGCGCACGTTGCTAGCAAAACTCTCTAAGTTTTGTGCGTAGGCTGGCTCGGGGAGCGCGAGCGAAATGAAAATCGCAGATAAGAGCGCTATGCTCCAGAACAGCGAGCGTTGGCGCTTGTTTTGAAGCTGGTTAGATTTCGATGCACGGGATGTGCGCCACACGCTAGCGCCGCGTGCCAAATTTAGGATGGTGCTCATATGCTGCCCCTTTCGTTCTCTGCCAAAGTTTTGGTTTCGCGTTCGTAAGCCGCACGCTCAAAGAGGTTCCAACGCGGGGGCGGTGCAGGGCGAGGTGGCACCTGTTGCGCCGCATTTTCTACGACAATGATTGTCTGCAGTTCGCCGCTTGTTTCCTCGATTGGTTGCGATGCCGTGGTAGTATAAGATACCCGCCTATCGGCGATGCCAGCATTGCCGACGACCTTGGCGACATAGCCGTTGCGAAAACCGCGCGTCTGGCTTCCCGTGTTATACATTGAAAGCGCGACCCGGAGGGCGGTTTGCGGATCGCGTCCGGCGCTGACCGCATTATAGTTAGTGGTAAGGACACGGGCCAAGGCGGCAACATTGGTGCAAGGGTCAAATACTGTTTCCCATGTAAGACCAAGCCAGCGCATGTTGCGCGAGTTAATCTGGCCAAGCCCCAGATCGACCGAATAGCCCGATGCGACAAAACGCCGCGCCGTGGCTGCCGCATCGCCGGCGTTGCTTTGCCGGGCGGGTTGCCGACCACCGTTTACATTGAGCGCGAATGGCTCGCCGCTGCTTTCGGTCTGGATAATCGCCAGCACCGTTTCGGGTGCAACACTTGGTGCGCATTGCGACGCCAGTGCAAGCAAGGTAGCCGCAGAATAGGCCATTATGTGGCGCCGCTCCCTACCACGGCGTGCGAATGTAGATGTGTTTTCAAGTTCATTTTGAATTGCTCCCAAAGCTCTGATTTGGAGCAGTAATACTCTGCCCGACTATCGAGCCATTGGTAGCCCGTAGGGGAATAGGTCGGCTATGGATTCACAAAGGCAGTTATAGTTTTTGCCTTATTTACGGTGTGCCCATTTGGTTTTGACCTACTATCCCGTCACGACTCACGGTCTACAATTTAGGAAGGCGCTGAGCGACTATTGACGATTTAACTATTGCTGTGTCGGCCGACGAAAACGGCAGGAAACGATCAATTACAGTCTCAAGTTCTGCAACATCGTTCAAAATGAGCTTAGCAAGCAAGCAATCTTGCCCAGTGACGCGATCAGCTTGCACAATCTGCGGTGTTTCGATGAGCATCTGCGTCACACGCTTCAGTTCCCCTGGCATCGCGCGTATTTGGACGTGCGCCGCAATACCTCGACCAAACACCTTGGGATCGATCATAATCGTGTATCTTTGGATCGCGCCCGCATCTTCAAGTTTATGAATGCGCTCGGTTATGCTGGGACCAGACAATCCTATTTGTTCAGCAAGCTCACGAACAGTGATGCGACCATTGTCAGTTAATGACGAAATAATTGCTCGATCAATCGCGTCGATCGGTCGGATTACATAACGACTTCGGTTCATAATTTGCTCCAAAGATGTGCTGCTGTCGAGGCATTCTTGCGAAGGCAAATCATGCTACCCGTTGCCTTTATCGGCTTTCGGACCACAAACTCTGCCAACGGCAAATCTACTCAGGGGCGGACCAATGCGACATACCAACTTCTGGGGATGGCTAGCTCACAACAAGTAGGTTTTAAAAGAAGCGGGCAGCTGCCGAAGCGCATGCGGACGGGGATTAAATCATTCAAAGGATATGAGCAAAATGATCAAACGGACGACACAGTTAGTATCCCGCCCCTCAAGCTGCATAGCTCAATTTGTGAATCCCGATGGTTAAAGTTGCAAAACATCAAGCTGGCATCCCAGCTAACGGGAGCGTCTGTTCATGAAGCCGATCGGCGTTCCGCGACTGGTTCGCGAAAAGACCAGTTATCCAAGATCTGATCTGGGGCGAGCAATCGAATGGAAGTCATCATCCGAACGGCGACAAACAGCGTCTAGTAAGCGAAGCACCTCATCTGATGCGGCAGGGTTACAGGGCGTTGCTCCAAACAGGAGCCTTTGCTCATCTTCGATAATCTGAATAAGGCATATGGATAGATAGATTTCTACTTTGACAGAAACGGTAACAATCTTGATACTTTGCTGACATTATTTAGATTAGTTGCATGGTTGCCGAAGTAGCAGTGTGTTCGCCAGCATCGATAGAAGGGTCGCAGCCCTCGTTCGAGACATAGGCTTAAACAAACCGGAAAAGCGGATTGGAGCCTGCCGTCCGGGATAACCAGGCGATTGAACGGCAGCGTGTTGGTGGCGCCCCGGTAAATCGGACGGTTGATCAATGCGTGTTCGGTTTGCTCAAGAGTTTGGCGCTTCATTATTTGACATCGAAACGGCGAATGATTTGAAAGATGCGCTCAAGCAGGCTTCGCAGCGAATGGGCTTTGATCACTTCGCTCTTTCACTAGAAGCCCGAGCAAGTGACGACGCTGATACCGAAATGCTGCTGCATGACTATCCGGATGAATGGGCTAAAGTATACACAAGTTTCGACCTTGCCGGCCGCGATCCCGTCCGACGGGCATGCGACCAGGCTTTTGGCGGTTTCACGTGGGAAGCTATCGGTCAACTCATTCCAATGACGCGAGGCGATCGGCAAATGCTCGCCGTCGGCAGGGAATGCGGCATTGGCGACGGCTTTACCATACCGCGACATCTGCCGGGTATGGCCAGAGGCACACTCACGTTTGTGGTTGCGCCCGACAGGTGCCTGCCGCATCGGTGGCTTGTTGTTGCGGAATATCTCGGTACACTCGCGCTTACCAGCGCACTGAAGATCAGTGACATGGCGCGGCCCGTTGCGCTCCCTAGATTGAGCGATCGGCAGCGAGAATGCCTGTTGTGGGTCGCCAGAGGCAAAACAGCTGCGGAAACAGCTATCATTCTGGGCATTAGCTCCGAAACCGTAATTCAACATCTGAAGATGGCGCGCGAAAGATATGAAGTGCACTGCTCTCAGTCCCTGATCCTTGCCGCGTTGTTCGACGGGCTGATCGGCTTCGGGGATGTCTTCAAGTGGCAGGGAAATGTCAAACGCTGAACTGGGACATTTTGGCGGTGCGTAGCGGTTCCCAGTCGGGGCACCCATCGCTATCCCCATTTCTTGGTATAGCGTCTAATCGCGCAAGCTGGTGTCATGTCATCATGTTCAACATGACAGGTGACCACTATGCCGCTCAGTTCCTCCCAATCCGCCCCCCACAAATCGGACCCTGCTCTTCGTTCCATGTTCGAAGCCAGAAAAGGGTGTTTGTCGATCTTCTGAAATGGGAAGTGCCGGTTCTCGACGGGCGGTTCGAAGTCGATCAGTTTGATACGCCGGAGGCGGTATATCTTGTTTTGGCCGATGAAAGTGCAAATCACCGCGCATCCGCGCGGCTGCTGCGCACTGATCGTTCTCATATATTGGGACAGCTATTTCCATCCTTATGCGAAGGGAATATCCCGTCAGGTCTGCAAACACGAGAAATAACGCGCTTCTGCATTGACCCCGCCCTCTGCAGGACGGAGCGGCGCAGGACGCGTAACGAGCTTGTGTCGGCGCTCGTGGATCATGCGCTGCGTTGGAATATTACCGACTACACGGCCGTTGCCAATATGCCGTGGTTCCGGCAAATCTCGCGGTTCGGATGGAAATGTCGTGCGCTTGGTCCGCCGCGCTTGTTTGGCACCGAGATGCTGATTGCTCTCCACATCGAAATTGACGATCAGACGACTGGTCAACTCAAGGATAATGGAATCTATTCGCCGCCGCGGTACCAGTTCACTGGCATGGGGGCCCTGCAATGACCTATTCTGTAGAAACCGATCAATGGTTGGATCAACTCACGTCCGTCGGATATTGCATAATTCCCGATCTGCTTCCCAAGTCGATCCTTGAATATCTGGAGGCTGATCTCGAGAGCGATTTTGAGCAGACGCCCTTCGGGCATGGTGATTTTTATGGATATCGCACCAAGCGCTTTGGTAGCCTCCTGCGGCGATCGCGCTTTGCTGCAGATCTGGTTCGGGAGCCGACAATCATTTCGCTTGCGGAAATGATATTGAAACCGGCCTGTGAGCGCATCCAGCTCAATGTTGCGCAGGCTATTGAGATCCACCCCGGTGAGATCGAGCAATTCCCGCACTGCGATCAGGATATGTGGCCGGGAGACAAAGGTGGCCAGCAATATCTGCTGAACGTCATGTGGCCGCTTAGCCGCTTTACCAAAGTGAACGGCGCGACCAGGCTCTATCCCGGTACGCACAAGCGAAACGTGGAATTGCTCGAACAGCTCCCAGAGCCGATTGTCGCAGAATGCCAGCCAGGATCTGCGATCTGCTTTCTTGGCTCTACGATCCATGGAGCCGGCGCCAACCGATCGAATGATGTCCGCCGCGCCGTCGTTGTCGGCTATAGTCTGGGCTGGTTGAAGCCTTACGAGAACCTATGGCTTGCCTACCCGCCACATATCGCGAAGAATTTTGAACCCGAGCTTGCCGAACTTGCAGGATATGCACAGCACCGACCAAATCTCGGCAATTACGAAGGACAGTGTCCGTCGATACTCTTGCATGAGACCGTGCCGGCCTTTCCCCGTGCTACCGACGCGCTGAGACCGGATCAACAAAGCGCCGTCCGCGCGTTTGCAGACGGTCAACGTCTTACGTCATGAGTCCCGCACATGTTATTGAACCCGCGTGCAAAAAGCTGAAGCAAATGCTGATGCAAGGAGTTTGGCCGCCGGGTGAAAAGCTCGAATCATTGCGATTGGCGGATGAGCTTGGGATCAGCATGACACCAGTCAGGGACTGTCTCAACCGGCTCGTTGGTGAGCGGCTGGTCGATATGACACATGGAGAGGGCTACCGTGTTCCGCGCCTGAACGAAAAGGCCCTTCGCGATATGCTTGCCGTCAATGTCGCGCTGCTGGAACTGGCACTGGTTGACCGGTCAGAAGAATGGATCGATGGAGAATATAAGTCGGAGAACAGCACCTATCCTGACCGGATAGGCTTGTTCTTTGACTCCATCGCTTCACTTTCCGGAAATATCATTATCGTTGAGACCGTACGTTCACTTAATGAGCGGATGCATGCCGTGCGAATGAAAGAACCGCTGGTATTTCCCGATACTCTGCAAGAGATTGTGGAGCTGGAGCAGCTTTCGACCAAGCAAGATATCGGGCTATATAGCAAATTGCAGATATACCATCAGCGGCGACGCGCGAAAGTTTCGGCGCTCATCGACCTCCTGGGATAATCTTACTTGGTCGTGGTTCCTCGATAGAGAAAGTTACCGTCCCCTGATCAAAAATCCTAAATGCTGAAACTCATGCGTTTGTTGAAATGCGAAGGCAATACTTGCGCAGTACCTGCTATTTTGTTAGAAAAATTGCACGCAGTCTGAATCTTGGCGAAGGCTGCGCGGACAAATTCCGCCAACCATCATTCACGCTGGTCCGATAATGGACCGGGGGCCGAACCGAATAAGGGCTTAGCCTGAACGGCGGCGTAGCGCTGGCAATCTCTCCTCCCTGCATTTGTTACGGGGACGATGGATGTCGCCAGCGTGATGGTTCCATGCAAAAGACACATGTTCGAGGAAGTCGAACAGCCAAGGCGCTCCCCGAGCGGAGTAGCCGTATCCAGTCAGATCGGCCCGATGATGCTGCGCGGCAGACACTCGAAACAATTTTCGCCATGAACGCGATGGGTTGATTCGTTTTCTCAGAGGTCGGGTCGGACCCGAACTCGCATGTGATATAGCCCAAGAGGTGTTCCTGCGCGCGGCCACCAGCCCGCAACTGTCCAGCCTGATGAACCCCCGCAGCTTCCTTTTCTGCATCGCTCGAAATTT
>NZ_PYIA01000017.1:0-25009 GCF_013265645.1 Sphingopyxis sp. BSNA05
TTGAGGTTTAATAAAAACTCCCCGTCGGAGGTGTGAGCGAAGCGAACTGTCGCGAGACACAACAAAGCTGCCCGGCGTGTGAGGTCCTGTAAACAACCTCCCATCCCGATAGAAAATCTTCTGGCGGACAAACTGAATATGACCATGTGATCAGGTTCACAGGGGCGACAGGAATATTATATTAATTGCTGTAACCGACAGGCGGGACGACTCGAACCAGCGGATGACCCCCAAGGAACCGACGATGATGAAATTATTCAAATCCGATTTGACCTACAGCCTCGGCGGCGGCTTTATCGCCGGCGCGCTGATGCTGTTCTTCATGCAGCCCGCAGAGCAGCCCGCCGACCTCGGCGAGAATCTGTCGACCACCGTCAGCGCGGCTTCCCAGCTGCTGGGTTGATGCCTGTCGGCCCCTATCTTTCCCGGACGATCATGTTTGGCGTCAGCATCGCCTGTTTCGGTGCGATGTGGGCCGGTGTGCAGACCGCGCTGCCGGCCGGCCAGTCCTCCTCGCCCAGGCTCATCGCGGAGGCCCATGCCGCCGAGAAAGCCACGATCATCCCGATGCCGCGTGTCGATGCTGCCGAAACCGGCAAGCGCGCCGTGGCGATTTTCGCCGGCGGCTGTTTCTGGGGCGTCGAGGGCGTGTTCGAACATACAAAGGGCGTGATCAGCGCCTCGTCCGGCTATCATGGCGGCAGCAAGCGCAGCGCGTCCTACAAGCTGGTCAGCGCAGGGCTGAGCAGCCATGCCGAGGCGGTGCGGGTGGTCTATGATCCCAGCGAGATCAGCTATGGCAAGCTGATGCAGATATTCTTCTCGGTCGTCGCCGATCCGACCATGCTCAACGCCCAGGGCCCCGATCGCGGCAAACATTATCGCAGCGCGCTGGTGCCGGTGAACGCCGGGCAGGCGAAAGCGGCCCGCGCCTATATCGCGCAGCTGGAGAGGGGGCGCTACTGGAAGCGGCCGATCGTGACGAAAATTGAGACCTATAAGGCCTTTTATCCGGCCGAGGCCTACCACCAGGACTTCATGCAGAAAAATCCGCGCCAGGCCTATATCGTGCGCTGGGACAAGCCAAAGCTGGCCAATCTGAAACGGCATTTCCCGGCGCAATTTCGCGCGAAGCCGGTCAGCTAGAAAAATCTCCCGGATTTAATAAGCCGTTAGCTGTCGCCTGCTAGACAGATGCGCATGGTAAATCAGGAATTTGAAATAATACTCGCCTTTGCTGCCATTGCGGTAGGCATTGGCATGCTGTGGTTGGCGCGTAGCCAGGCCGATTGATCGGGCCGACCCGTCGCCAGCGGCGCAGGTCAAAAAAAAGGCCCCCGTCTCCGGGGGCCTGTAAAATCATTTAGGGCTGAGCACCATCAGCATCTGCCGGCCTTCCAGTTTCGGATAGGCTTCGACCTTTGCGGTTTCTTTCATGTCGTTCTGCACCCGGACGAGCAATGCCATCCCGAGTTGCTGGTGCGACATTTCGCGACCGCGGAAGCGAAGGGTCACTTTGACCTTGTCGCCATTGTCGATGAATTTGTTCACGTTGCGCATTTTGACGTCATAATCATGATCGTCGATATTCGGACGCATCTTGATTTCCTTGACGTCCTGAACCTTCTGCGTCTTGCGCGCGGCATTGGCCTTTTTCTGGGCCTCATATTTGAATTTGCCGACGTCGAGAAATTTTGCAACCGGTGGCTGCGCATTGGGAGAGACCTCTACAAGGTCGAGTCCAACATCTGCTGCTCGCTCGATCGCTTCGCGCGTATTCATCACGCCAAGGTTCTCGCCCTTGTCGTCGATGACCCTTACGGTGTCGGAATTGATCAGATCGTTGAAGCGCGGACCGCCTTTTACGGGCGGCGTGGGGCGGCGAGGGGGTGCAGCTATGTTAAATACTCCTGAGTGGTTGTCTATCGTGGCTCATTAGCCGCAAAGCTTGCCGGAATAAAGCCTTGTTGATGGCGAAAGAGTCATTAGCCATGAAAGCCGTTGTTTCGATGCAACAGCTTCCACGACCATATCGTTATTGCGCTGCTGATTTCAAGTCCGGTGGCAGCGCCTCTTCCTTGAGCATGGCGACGACTTCATCCAGCGTCAGAAACTCCTGTTCCTTCTGGCCGAGGCGACGCAGGGCAACCTTGCCTTCTTCCGCTTCGCGCATGCCAACTACCAGAATATTGGGCACTTTTCCGACGCTATGTTCGCGCACCTTATAGTTGATCTTCTCGTTGCGCAGATCGGCCTCGACCCGGATGCCGGCGGCTTTCAGCTTTTCCGCAACCTGCTCGGCATAAGGATTGGCGTCGGTCACGATCGTTGCGACCACGGCTTGCGTCGGTGCCAGCCACAGCGGCAGCTTGCCGGCATAATGTTCGATCAATATGCCGATAAACCGTTCGAAGGAGCCGAGAATCGCGCGGTGAAGCATGATTGGCTGGTGCCGTTCGCCATCCTCGCCGACATAGGTCGCATCGAGCCGCTCGGGCAGCACCGTGTCGGTCTGGATCGTGCCGACCTGCCAGGTCCGGCCAATTGCGTCGGTCAAATGGAATTCGAGCTTGGGCGCGTAGAAAGCACCTTCGCCGGGCAATTCTTCCCAGCCATATTCTTCGGTATTGCGTCCGGTTGCAATGACAGCGTCGCGCAATGACTGTTCGGACCAGTCCCACATTTCGTCGCTGCCGATGCGTTTTTCGGGCCGCAGCGCCAGCTTGATCGCGTAATTTTCAAAGCCGAGATCGCGGTAGCAGCGGTCGAGCATGTCGCAGAACAGGCCGACTTCCTCGATCAGCTGTTCCTTGGTGCAGAAGATATGCGCGTCGTCCTGGGTGAACTGGCGCACCCGCATCAGTCCGTGCAGCGCGCCATGCGGCTCGTTGCGGTGGCAACAGCCGAATTCGGCCATGCGGATCGGCAGGTCACGATAGCTCTTGATGCCCTGACGAAAGACCAGCACATGGGCCGGGCAGTTCATCGGCTTGATCGCCATCATGTCGGCGGTGCCGGTGATGACCGGGCCGTCGCTCTCGGCATCGGGAACCTCGTCGGGGACGGCGAACATATTCTCGCTATATTTGCCCCAGTGGCCAGACTGCTCCCACTGCCGGACGTCCATCAGCTGCGGCGTCTTGACCTCTTCATAGCCGGCCTCGATCTGGCGGCGGCGCATATATTGCTCAAGCGCCTGCCAGATCACATAGCCCTTGGGATGCCAGAAGATGCTGCCCTGCGCTTCGGACTGGATGTGATAGAGATCCATTTCCTGGCCGAGTTTACGGTGGTCGCGCTTGGCCGCTTCTTCCAGCCGCATCAGATGGGCATTGAGCTGTTTCTTGTTGAGCCAGCCGGTGCCGTAGATGCGTGATAGCTGCGGGTTGCGCTGGTCGCCGCGCCAATAGGCACCGGACACGCGCATCAGCTTGAACGCCTTGGGGTCGAGCTTGCCGGTCGAGGCCAGATGCGGCCCGCGGCACATGTCCATCCAGTCGTCACCGGACCAGTAAACCGTGATCTCGTCGCCCTCGGGCAGTTCGGCGGCCCATTCGGCCTTGAACGTCTCGCCGTCTTTCTGCCAGCGTGCGATCAGGGCGTCGCGCTCCCATACCTCGCGGCGCAGCGGTTTGTCGGCGGCGATGATCCGCTTCATTTCCTCTTCGATCTTCGGCAGATCCTCGTCGGTGAACGGATCACCAGCAGGGGCGAAGTCGTAATAGAAGCCGTCGTCGGTCGACGGACCAAAGGTGATCTGCGTGCCGGGGAAGAGGTTCTGCACCGCCTCTGCCAGCACATGGGCATAGTCATGCCGCGCCAGTTCCAGCGCGTCTTCCTCGTCGCGCGAAGTGACCAGCGCAAGCTCGGTATCTTCCTCGAGGGGCCGCATGATATCGCGCAACTCGCCGTCAATCCTGGCAGCCAGCGCGGCCTTCGCCAGGCCCGGTCCGATGTCGGCGGCAATCTGTGCGGGGGTCGTGCCCTTGGCCACTTCACGCGCACTGCCGTCGGGAAGGGTGATTTTGATCTGGTCGGTCATCGCAATATCTCAATATTCATCGTGAAGCGCCATGGCATAGAAAACGGCGCGCCGAAAGATGGTGTCTGCTGTTTTACCGCGATTTCAGGAAGAGACACCGTCCACCCGAAACCGGGTGGCGGTGGATGCGATCAGGCCGCGACCATCCGTCCCCCGGAATGGGAGGTGATAGTGTTGGTGGTTGTGATCGTTATCGGAACCATGCCGCTGATCTAGCGCCGGCAGGCCGGAAAATCAACAATCATCGGGAATGTCGCTCCGGACATGCCAACGCGGATATCAATCACCATGGACAATATGTCATGCAAGCTTGACATATCGAAGCGAATCGATCATATAAGTCAAGGAAGCATGACATAATGTCGATGTAGCTTGATGGAGGCTGATGATGAGAATGAAAAATGCCAAGGGCGCGCGATGACCCCGAACGAAAATATCGCGATGTGGGCGGCGCTGGTAATCCTGTTTCTGGGCGCGATGGGATGACCGGCAAAGGTTCTCCCGGCGTCTGGCAGCGATTCTGCCGGCTGCTGAAACCGGACTGGATGTTCGCCGTCATCCTGCTGGTCGGTCTTGGCCTGCTGGCGGTTTCGATATTCGACCCGAACGAGATCCGCCCGGGCCATGTCACGCCGGCCGTCAAGATTATCGGCGCATCGCTGCTGGTTCTGCTGATATCCTATATTGCGACCTATGCAGCCGCGCTGGACCGCCGCAAGCTGGAGGATTATTTTTCCAGATGATGGCCAATGGCGCCATTGTCGCGATCATCACCGCCATTTTGCCAATATGGTCTGGCTTGTTTTCGAAAAGCAGCTCGGCACGATGAGCGCGGACAATCTCGTGGCAATATTGATATCGTCCTGGGGCCTGGGTTATTTTTCTATCGTATGCGCGGACTCAACGCATGAAGAACCGGCTCAAGATTCTCCGCGCCGAGCGCGACTGGTCGCAGGCGGATCTGGCTGACCGGCTCAAGGTTTCGCGGCAATCGGTCAACGCGATCGAAACCGGCAAATATGATCCGTCCCTGCCGCTGGCCTTCCGGATCGCCGATCTGTTCGCCATGCCGATCGAGGAGATTTTCCTGCGGGATTGAGAGAACGAAAAATTGTGATGCGCCGGGCCGCGAGTTGTCTTAAGCTCCGTCCATGGCTGCTGCTCAACATGTCTGGCTGGTCGATGGCGACAGCGCGCTCAAGCGGCGGGTGCGGATCGAGGTGATCGGCAAGAGCTTCGCGCTTTACGAGCAGCAATGGCGCAGCGACGCCTATTTTTCGATGATCTGGTCTATCGCGGCAAGGAAGGCGACTCCCATGTCTTTGGTCTCGAGGACGGTATCAAGGACCGCCCGAAATGGAAGCTCGGCTTCAAGGACGAGGTGCCGGCGGAACTGGCCGCGATATTGCCGCGGGCCAAGCCGCCGCTGCTTTCCAATGTCGGCATGCTGATCATCGCCTTTCTCTGTCTGGCAATCGTCTATTTCGCGGCCAGCTGATGCGGTGAACCTGCGCAGGCAGGTGTCCATCTCCTGAACCCTATTCCAAAGACAGATGCTCTTGAGCGAATGAACGCGCGTCAACGTGCCTTCTCATCTACCGTTTTGAACTATAGGACAGGTGATGGACCCCCGCCTTCGCGGGGGCACTTATTGGGTGACTATATGGAAGACGAAATCTTGTATCTCCAGCGTCCCGGCGGCGCTTCTCTGGCCTATTGCTACACGCCACCCAAGGCGGGGGTGAAAGGCACCACGCTTGTGTTCCTGCCTGGCTATATGTCGGACATGGAAGGCGGCAAGGCGCTGGCGCTGGACGCTTGGGCGAAACAACAGGGCAGGGCGATGCTGCGCCTAGATTATGCCGGATGTGGCGCGAGCGGCGGCGATTTTGAGGACCAGAGCCTGATAGACTGGCGCGAGGACGTGCTGTTCCTGATCGACAAGGTCACTTCGGGTTCCATCACCCTGATCGGTTCCTCGATGGGCGGCTGGCTGATGCTGCTGGTTGCGCTGTCGCGGCCGATGCGGGTGAAGAATCTGGTCGGTATCGCGGCCGCACCGGACTTCACCGACTGGGGCTTCACGCAGGAACAGAAGCTGACAATCCTGCGCGAAGGCAAGCTGGAGGAGCCCAGCGACTATTCCGACGACCCCTATGTCACGACGCAGACCTTCTGGCAGTCGGGCGACGCCAACCGTCTGCTCCACAAGGAAATCGCCTTTGACGGCGCGGTGCGCCTGTTGCACGGGCAGAAAGATGCTGATGTGCCATGGGAATATAGTCTCGAGACCGCCAGAAAAATCCGTTCAGACGATGTGCAGGTCCATCTGGTAAAGGACGGCGATCACCGGCTGTCGCGGGATCAGGATATTGCTCTGCTGATCGATGTGGTTTCGCGACTGGGATAATATTCGACGCCCGTACAATTATTTAACAGGCATAGTCTCCATGATTTCTTCTCTGGTTCTGCCCCTGCTGCTGCAATCCGCGACTCCTTACGGATCGCCGATCGATCCCTTGATCCGGCCGTCGGCGCCCCGGTCCGAAGCCCCCGCGGGTCCGCCGCCGGTCAAGGTGAAAAGCCCGGCCGATATCCGCTTCAACCAATGTATCGACCAGGCTGCGGACGATCCGGACAACGGATTGCTCGCCGCCAACAAATGGCAGATCGAGGGCGGCGGATATCTGGCGCGCAATTGTCTCGGCTTCGCTTATGCCGAGCGCGAAGAATGGGCAGAGGCCGTTGCGGCATTCGTGCTGGCGGCCGAAGGCGCGGAAGCCGCGGACGATGAACGCGCAGCCATTTTCTGGTCGCAGGCCGGCAATGCGGCGCTTGCCGGTGGCGATCACGCGGCTGCCCTGAAATATCTCGGCTCGGCGCTGGAGCAGAACAGTCTCGACGGTTTGCTGAAGGGCGAAGTGCATCTTGATATGGCGCGCATCCATGTCGCGATGGATCAATATGACGCGGCGAAGCAGCAATTCGTACTGGTTCACGAGCTCGTTCCCGAGGATCCGCTCGGCTGGCTGTTGTCGGCGACATTGGCGCGGCGGATGGGTGATCTGGCTCTGGCCAAATCGGACATAGCGGTTGCCGCCAGGCTGGCGGTCACCGATCCGGCCATCGCGCTCGAAGCCGGCAATATCGCTTATGAGGCGGGCGATGTCGAGAACGCCCGGATCAACTGGGAACAGGCGGTCAAATTCGGGCCGGACAGTCCTTCGGCCAGCACCGCCAACCATTATCTCGGGCAGTTGCAGGCCAGCGTCGCGGAATAAGTCCGGTCGAATCGCTGTGCCGCATCAATCCAGATAGAAATTCACCGTCGTGACCACACGCACCTTCTTGTACGGCGTGTCGGTCACGCCATAGCCGCCGGCATCGCCATCGCGGCTGTTGATGCTGAAATAGCCCTGGGTGGCAGATTTTATGCCGCCGACATCGGTGCCGCTATCCTCGGCAAATTGTTCGGCCGACTTGCGCGCATCCTTGGTGGCTTCGGCGACCATTTCCGGTTTGATTTCGTCCAGTTTGGTGAACGTGTAACTCATGCCTGACCCGTCTTCGAGCACAACGCCACGCCGGACCAGATCGAATTGCCGGGCAACGGCGGCCTGGGCCTTGTCGATATCGTCGGTGCGCAGGCTGAGCCGCTGGCGGATGGTATATTGGGGGATGCCGTTGTTGCTATACTGGTTCACGTTGGCGCCGGTCGGTTTGAGGGCGTCGGCCTTGAATCCCAGCTCCTTGAAGAAGCCGGTGATCGCAGTGGTGTCGCGATCGATATCGGTTTGCGCGCTCTGCAGATCGGTGGACTGCGCGCTATAGGCAATGGTCCAGGTCGCCAGATCGGCGGTCACTTCACGTTCGGCAAGGCCGCGCACGGTGACGCTGCGATCGGCCATTTTGGCGCGGAGCAGGCCGTCGCCGAGCAAATAGCCACCAATGATCAGGCCAACGGTCAACAGGCCGGCGCTCGCCAGCCAGACCTTGTTTTTGCTCTCGATAAATTTCTCGCTCATCGCTCTTTCCCTCAGTATAAAAGCCGCTTAGGCTATTTCCAGTGACCCGGTTCGGCTTTGCGATAGCTGCGATGAACCGTTTCTGAATAGCGACGAACGGAGAATATTGTGGCCATAAAATATCTGCACACCATGCTCAGAGTCAGCGATCCGGAAGCGACGATCGCCTTTTTCGGACTGCTCGGTCTGGAGAAAGTGCGCCGCTACGACAGCGAGCAGGGGCGCTTTACATTGATCTTTCTCGCTGCGCCGGGGCAGAAGGATGTCGCCGAGGTTGAACTGACCTATAACTGGCCCGCCGAAGACGGCAGCGAACCGGAGCAATATGGCGGCGGCCGCAATTTCGGCCATCTCGCTTATGCGGTCGACGATATCTACGCCCTGTGCCAGAGCCTGATGGATGCTGGCGTGACGATCAACCGTCCGCCGCGTGACGGCCATATGGCCTTCGTGCGCTCGCCGGACAATATATCGGTCGAGCTGCTGCAGAAAGGCGAGCGGCTGCCGGTGCAGGAACCCTGGGCGAGCATGGAAAATATCGGCGAGTGGTAAGCGTCTGATCTAGACCGAAGCGGTGCCGGCCGGGCTGGCCGGTTTCGACGCCGAAATATCGATCCAGACAATCTGGTTGCGGCCGTTGCCCTTTGCATCATAAAGACGCCTGTCTGCGGTTGCCATCACGCTGCGCAGCGTAACGCGCCGGGCGATTGCCGCGACACCGACTGAAAATGTGACCGGCTCCCGGATTTCCGGCACTTCCTCGTGCACCGCTTTGATCAGCGCCTCGCAGATGTCGGCCAGCTCATTTGCCGGATAGTTTCTCCGCTTTTCCCGGCCATCGTCCTTGATCAGGAGAGTGAATTCCTCGCCGCCGATCCGTGCGGCAAAATGCCCGGTCCCGTCCAGCAGCCTGCCGACAACCCGCAGCACTTCGTCGCCGACCTCGTGGCCATAACGGTCGTTGACCCGCTTGAAAAAGTCGATGTCGATTATCGCAAGATGGCTGTAGCGGTGATCGCGCTGGTTCTGCCGGAACGCGCGCTCGAAGGACCGGCGGTTGTTCATCATGGTCAGCCCGTCGGTATCGGCGAGCATGGTCAGTTCCACCTGTTTGCGCAATGTGCTCTTGTGCTGCTTGCGCAAGTGGAAAATCCGGTTGGCCACGCCGAGTGCGAGAATGATGGTCTCCATCACCAGCGCGAAATAGAGCCCGTAGTCAAGCGCTGGCCAGCCGATATAGAGGTCCATGCCCCGCGCTACCCGGTCCAGTCCGAACATCACGATCGGCGTCCAGCCGACGATCTGGTACCAGATCGCCCTGCTGCCGCGGCGCAGCGCGTGCCCCATCGCGTAGAGGACGATAAAAATGCGGGCAGGAAAGACGCGTGATAGTAGTTGCGGGCGTCCATATCATAACCATCATTGATCCGCAGGACGAGAGCGGTCACGATGACCGGCAGAAAGGACGAGATCAAAATGCCCGTACGCAGCCATGAGGCGATCTTTCCCTGTTCGACGAAGCGCACCAGAAAAACACCGCTGGCTGCAACCGCGATCGCCAAGGCCCAATAGTTGATCAGCATCTTGGTCAGCAGGCCGGTTCCGGGGAAGGCGAGGAATATCAGGCCGGACGAACTGAAAGTATAGACCACGGTCGCCGCGATCATCGCGCTGTGCCACAACATGAAGCTGTAGCGCAGGGCGCCGTAGAAAAAGGCATGATAGAAAAGCGGCATGATTGCCATCCCGCACAACACCCCGAACATGATCGAGAGCGGCAGCTTCAGGCCGTCCCATTTCTCTTTCGACGCAAGCTGGATCAGCGAAATGCTGCTGGCCACTTTCGGTTCGTCGATCGCCAGATAGACATGGGTTATCCGGCTTCGCAGCTCGGGATTGTCCGTACCCGGCACGGCGAGCCCGTAATGCCCCTTTGGTCGCCAGCTGTCGATCACTTCCTGTTCGGAGAAGCGTGAAGAGAGCAGCGTGCCATTGTCGAGCAGCGCGTGGACCTGCATCGTGGTCAGGCCGTTATTGTCGCCCTGGACCTCGACCGTACCCGGCGGGAGCCGGTCGTCAAGAAACGGGATCTTGACCCAGACCCGCGGACCTTCGAGGGCATATTTATTGTCGGAACAATCAAAGGGCTTGCCCGATTTCAGCAGGGTCGCGGCGGACATATCCGCATCGCTGCTCTGCGTGCACAGCTTTCCAGACATCTGGACCTGGGCAAGGGCAGGGGAACAGAGGCACAAAAAGGCCAGAAATGCGACAAGCAAGCGCAATTGACGCCCCTTTCCAAAATCAATGCTGCACAGCCCGTGCGATTAGGGTAAAACTCTTATTTTGCGGTTAAGCATCGACAGCATTAATTTTGCGGGGTAATTTGACGGCCATGCTTGAAATCATCCGACTAGCCGTATTGTCAGACAATTATGTCTGGTTGGTCCACGAACCGGAATCGGAGGAGACGATGGTCGTCGATCCGGCGGTCGCCGAACCGGTGCTGGCCGAGGCCGCAAAGCGCGGTTGGACCATCACCCAGATCTGGAACACCCACTGGCATCCCGATCACACCGGCGGCAATGCCGCGATCAAGGATGCGACCGGCTGCCGGATCACCGGCCCGGACGCCGAGAAAGAACGCATCCCGACGCTCGATGTGCTGGTGAAAGAGGGCGATACGGTCAAGCTCGGCGACGTGACCGCCGAGGTTATCGACGTGCCGGCCCATACCGCCGGTCATATCGCCTTCCACATCCCGTCGGAAAAAGTGGCATTTGTCGGTGACACGCTGTTTGCCATGGGCTGCGGGCGATTGTTCGAAGGCACGGCCGAGCAGATGTATGACAATATGCGCAAGCTCGAGGCGTTGCCCGATGCCACGCGAATCTATTGCGCGCATGAATATACGCAGAGCAACGGTGAATATGCGCTGGTTGCCGAACCCGACAATCTGGCGCTGAAGGAGCGGATGGCGGAGGTTCTGACCCTGCGCGCGCGGGGCGAAGCCACGGTGCCGACAACGATCCGGCAGGAACGCGCCACCAATCCGTTCATGCGGGCGGCCTCGGCCGAGGAACTGGGCGCACGGCGGACGGCCAAGGATAATTTCTGAAACCCCCGACCGTTTCATCGCCGGTTCAGCGGACATTCTGCTATAAGGCGGAACGATAGGGATCGACAACAGGAGACGGATGATGAAAAACTGCTTTTGGCCATTCCTGCGGCGATGCTGCTCGCCGCGCCGCGACCGGCGGGGAAAAGATCGAGCTCACCGAAAAACAGCAGGCGAAGCTCGACAAACAGCTTGAAGGGCGCAGCGCCGGCAAGGCGAAATCGTGCATCAACCGTAACGACCAGCGCAACATGACGGTGATCAGCGACGACATATTGATCTTCTCGTCCCGCCGCAACGCGAAGACCATCTATATCAACAAGCCGCCCGGCGGATGCCCCGGTGCGGACCGCTATATCCTGTCCTACCGCCGCACGACCAGCTCGCTCTGTTCCGGAGAGATTATCCAGCTGATCGACAATATGAGCGGGGCGACCATGGGCAGCTGCACCTTCGGCGATTTTGTGCCCTATACCAAGGATCTCTCGGTCGGTTCAAAATAGCCAGCCGTTGATGCCATATCGGAAACGGGATCGCGCGAAGCCAGGGCAGTGGCTGGCGCGGCCTGTCGCTTCCGACCGGGGAGTGGCGGCCGGTTCATAGTCCGGGGTCCTTGTCCCGTCTCTCCGCCTTTTCGTCCGTTTTCAGGGCAGCGCGATGTTTTGCCAAACGCTGCTGATAGTCCGCACCGTCGCCATATTCCTCGAACAGGCGCTGCCGCTTGTGCTGGCCGCGGACCTTTAGCGCATGCTTGATCGGGCACCAATATTGCTCGGTGCGTCCGGCGACCTCCCGGACATAGGCGATCACGCCATTGGCATAGCTGCAATAGGTGCAGTTGATCTTCTCGATCGCGTTCAGATAGGACAGTTTCCCGCGGTCATAGACGATATAGTCGCGCCGCCGGACGCGCTCGATCCCGTAGGCGCGAAAGC
Source organism: Sphingopyxis sp. BSNA05 (assembly GCF_013265645.1). Lineage (NCBI taxonomy): Bacteria > Pseudomonadati > Pseudomonadota > Alphaproteobacteria > Sphingomonadales > Sphingopyxidaceae > Sphingopyxis > Sphingopyxis sp. BSNA05. The sequence continues at coordinate 12,121 of NZ_PYIA01000017.1, forward strand.
AGACCGCCTGATAGATTGAGACCGACAGGTCGAGAAAGGCAAAGGGCAGCAGCAGCGCATAGATGAACGGCGCCGTAAGGATCACCGAAATCTGCGCCTCGGATATATAGCGCAGCACTCCGACGCGCAGCGACCGGTGCATCGCCTCGAGATCGCGGTCGAGTTCCGCCCGCCCCTTGTCCAGCCGCTCGCCCATCTCGGCCCGTTCCTCGGCGACCCGTACTTCAAGCTCCGCCTCCAGTTCGCGGATGCGATCGACAATGGCGCTTGCCTTGCTGTTCACTGATATGTCCCCTGTTGACCAGCCGCCATATTTCACCGGTTTCGCCAGAAGGGCCAATCCGTATAGCTACCTAGTGGTGCCAGCAGCAGAATGAGCGGCCGGCGCGCTGTGATCGAGCAGATCGTCGGTAACATGCATCAGCAGCAACGGCTCGTCGGCGGTATCGGCGACCGCATCGACAAATGCCTGTCGCGTTTCCGGATCGTCATAGATCATTTTGGCGTCAAAGGCCTTTTGCCACGTGGCTTCGTCCGGCCATTCGGCTACGCCGATAAAGCGGCCGTTCTGGTCGCGGTGCAGGCGGGAGCCGAGGCTGCCATATTTCTCCCGGATCAGCCGGGTTCCGCGCCGCCAGGCTGCCCGAAACTGTTCCTCCTTGCCCGGATGGACCTTCCACCAATAAGCTGCAACAAACATCGGCCTTTCTCCTCTGTGACTGCCGTTCGCTAACGGCAATATTGATAGCCGCCGCGCCGAGCCTGGTCGAAATGCAGGTGATCCGCATGCGCCTTGTTATAGTCCGGTGACAGGGTCGTCGCAAACAGGGTGCAGGCGCCGTCGCGCACCTCCTTGAGGAAGCGCGACCGCTCGTCATCCGCGTCCCAGTGGCCAGCGACCGAGACCGTGCGCCCGTCGGTGAGGCGGAAGGCGGCGACGTCGATCGCATTGGCCGTGGCATGTTCGCTGTAATTGCCCGTCTGCCCGCCGCCGATCCGCCGGCAGCTGTAACTGCCATAGGTCGTGATCGCCTCGACCGTGCTGCCAAGATGTTGACGCGCGGCGGCGGCCACGACCTGCTTTTCCCACAGCACAAGGCTGACCGCCATCGGGCAACTGGTTTTGGCGGCGGGGCTATAGGCGATCGTCTGCGGCTGGTCGCGGGTGAGCGTGACCCCATTGTCATAGCCGCATTGCGGGCCGGCGGTGACCGGCGGCAGGGGCGAATAGCCTATCGCTGCAGCTTCGAGCAGCACATGGCAAAGGGGCGTATTGTCGGCGAGCGCATCGATCTTGCGGGTGGTAAACGGCCCGATCGGCGCCGCCAGCGACAGCGGCGTCCATGGCATGCGGTAATCGTGCCGGATCCATTCGTAGCCACGTAGAGCGAGCGCCAGAAAGACCACCAGCAGGATCGTCCGGAAAGAGATGGTCACCGGCCCTTTTGCGCTGGCGCTGGTCGCCGGAGGCAACCGGGCTTGCGCCGCGCGAAAACCCGATCGCGCTCGCCTTGCCGGCCCGCTTCCGGCGCGCCCGCGCGGGAAGCCGCGAAATATCCTGACTGTTTTTCCGTGCGTTTTGCATATCCATCCAACCAGCGCGCCCAGAAAAAGTTCCCTTTGCTGCTGGCGGACGACCGCGCGCCATCGATCTCGCGCGAAGCCGCGAAGGCACGATATATTAGCGGGGAGCCGTCTCCTTCACCTTCTCCCGTAAGGGAGAAAGATACGCAGCCTTATCCGGAGGATTAGGCGCAGTTCGATGAGGGTGTTTTGCTGGTGGGTTGCTGTGCAATCATGGCCCGGTAAACCCTCACCCAGCTCCGACTTGGCAGCAAGCTGCCAAGTCTGCGCAACCCTCTCCCTTAAGGGAGAGGGGATTGGTGCGTTTGGTATACTGGTACCGTATATCCCTGTAATTCGTTACAGTGACTGAGGCTTGAAAGCTTCAATGGAAACAGGCATATTATTGCGACTGACGATATACTTGTTAAAACTTTTTTGTCACCAGGGGAATGGTATATTCCGTGGGTGGTGTTTTTCACAACGCTAGGTGGTTTCAAATATGAGAAACATATTATGGGTATCTAGTAAACTTAGATTTATGGCCACTTTTCTTGGAATATCTGCGTTTCTATTTTTCTTGGATTTTACCTACAACTTCACAGGCGCGTTAAATTTTCAGCTAGCTCCAGATCGTCGTGTTATAATACAAGCCATTTGTATATTTGTAGTCCTTGCATCTATTTTGGTTAAGGACACAATCGAAAAAAGAGAGCAGGTAAAATAAGCGGCTGACATAGATATTATCATTTATATTGCGGCTACGGTGTGGATTACAGAGATAGGTGCAGTAATCCCTATATATTAAACGACAAATGCTTCTTTTCAGGCATCTTTCCTACTCCCCCCAACCCACTACTTCTTATACAACCCGTCCATCCGCTCCTGATACCGCTCCCTTATCACATGCCGCCGGATCTTCATGCTCGGGGTCAGTTCTTCATTTTCGATCGCGAAGGGTTCGTCGGCGAACTCGAAGCGGCGGACTTTTTCGATGACCGAGAGGTCCTTGTTGACCCGGTCTACCGCTTCCCGCACCGCGGATTTGAACGCCGGGTTCGCCTGCAGGGCGATGAAGTCATATTTCATGCCCTGTTCGCGCGACCATTCGAGCGCCCATTCGGGGTCGGGGACGATCAGGCCGACCATATAGGGTTTCTTGTCGCCGCTGATCATCGCCTGCAGGATTTCCGGCTGGATGGTTAGCATGCCCTCGACCTTTTGCGGGGCGATATTGTCGCCCTTGTCGTTGACGATCAGATCCTTCTTGCGGTCGGTGATCGCGACCCGTCCGGCTTCGTCGATATGGCCGATATCGCCGGTGTGCAGCCAGCCGTCCTTGAGCACCTTGTCGGTCTCTTCCTGGTTGCGCCAATATCCGTGCATGACCAGCTCGCCGCGGACCAGGATTTCACCATCTTCGGCGATCCTGACCTCGGTGTCGACCATCGGCGGGCCGACCGTGTCCATTTTCAAGCCGGTGCGCGGGCGGTTGCAGGCGATGATCGGGCCGGATTCGGTCTGGCCATAGCCTTGCAACAGGGTGAGGCCGAGCGACTGGAAGAAGGTGCCGATTTCCGGGTTGAGCGGCGCGCCACCGGAGACCATCGCCTTGATCCGCCCGCCAAAGCGTTGCTGCACTTTCGGGCGCAGCGTCTTGTCGAGGAACAGGTCCATCAGCTTGTCGCGCTTGCGGCCTTTGCCTTCGGCTTCGCGTGCGCCGATGGCGAGCGCCTTGCCGAGCAAATAATTGGGCATCTTGCCCTGTTTCTCGACGGTTTTTATGAGGCGGGCGCGGAGCACCTCGAACAGGCGCGGGACGACGACCATGATCGTCGGGCGTACTTCCTCGATGTTGGAAGCGAGCTTCTCGAGGCCTCGGAATAGAAAATCTGCGCGCCGAGACCGATCGGGAAAAACTGGCCGGCGCTATGTTCATAGGCGTGGCTGAGCGGCAGGAAGGAGAGGAATATCTCGTCATCCCAGCCGAAATCGCTTTCGATCACCTCGGCGGGGCCCTTGGTGTTGTGCAGGATCGCGCCATGATGCTGCATCACGCCGCGCGGCTTGCCGCCGGTGCCGCTGGTGTAGATGATGCAGGCGGTCTCGTCGCGGGTGATGCTGGCGACCTGTTCGGTCACTTCGGCGACATCCGCGTCGCTGCCCTGGACCAGCTTGTCCCAGCTGTAGAGGTCGAAATCACCGGACTGGCCGATGCGCAGATCGTTGATGCCGATGATGATATTGGCGTCGGCAGAGCTGATCACCGACGGCAGCAGGTTTTTCGCCAGCTTGATGTCTGAGACGATCACCGCATGGGCGCCGCTATTGTCGAGAATATGCTGGTGATCGGCCGGGGTGTTGGTGGTGTAGGTTGGCACGGTGATGCAGCCGGCCGCCATGATGCCGAGATCGGCGATACACCATTCGGGGCGGTTCTCGGAGACCAGCATCACCCGGTCGCCCTTTTTCAGGCCGATACGTTTCAGCGATTTCGCCAGCGCCGCGACCTGCCGCGCCGCTTCGGTCCAGCTGATCGCCTGCCAGGCGCCGTCGATCTTGGCGCTCAGAAACGGCTTGTCGCCGCCCTGGCTGGCACGGTCGAAGAACATCGACACCAGATTGGAATATTGGTCAATTTCGAGATAACGGTTTTTCGGCTGTTTCTGGCCCACGCAACATTTCCTCTCTCACGCTCCGGATTGGTTCCGGGCTTGGATCATAGAGCAAGGACTAGCGCGGTTGAAACCGCTGGGCAATTCTTTAGGTGAAATCTGTTGCCGGCATGCCGGCCGGTGCCAGCACCGTCACTGCCAATGGACAGGGCCGTTGGACCTGGTCTATAGCTTCAGCCCATATGAAAATGTCCCGTCTTATCGCTGCTGCGGCAGCGCTTCTCACCGCTTCCTGTGCCCAGACCGGGCAAATTGAACCCGCCATTAATCCGGCGTCAGCCGCTTCCGCAACGCAGCAGGACGAGCCATTCGTTATTGCTGCCAATCCGCTGGCGGCCAAAGCGGGGCAGGATGTTCTGAAACGTGGCGGCAGCGCCATAGATGCGGCAATCGCCGTGCAGGCGATGCTGTCGCTGGTCGAACCGCAAAGCTCCGGGCTCGGTGGCGGCGCGTTCCTGACCTATCTGGACGGCGCGACGGGCAAGCTGACCATTTATGACGGCCGGGAAACCGCACCGGCACAGGCCAGCCCGACCATGTTTCTGGGGCCGGACGGCAAGCCGCTGGGTTATCGCGATGCCGTCACCAGCGGTCGCGCGACCGGCATGCCGGGTGCCGTGGCGATGCTGGCGATGGTGCATGAGGACCATGGCGCGCTCGACTGGAGCAGCCTGTTTTCGGCGGCCGAGCGAACTGCGGAGGAGGGCTTTGTCATCAGCCCGCGTCTGGGACGCTTTCTGGGGATCCCTTTTCCGCAACTGGGCACGCCCGACGCGACCGCTTATTTGCCAAAGCCAATGGCGAGCGCAAGACCACCGGCGACCGGCTGAAAAATCCTGAATATGCAGACTTCGTCAGGCGTCTGGCGGCCAACGGGCCCGAAGCGCTCTATCGCGGGTCCACGGCGGCGAAGATTGTTGCCAAGACCCGGGCCTCGCCGCTCGAAGGCCGGATGACGATGGCCGATCTGGCTGGCTACACGCCGGTCAGGCGCGAGGCGCTGTGCAACCCCTATCGCGCCTATCTGGTCTGCGTGCCGCCACCGCCGTCGAGCGGAGTGGCCCTGTTGCAACTGCTGGCGATGCTGGAAAAACCGATATCGCCACGCGCGGACCGGAAGACGCGCAGGCATGGTTCCTGTTCGCCGAGGCGAGCCGGCTGATGTATGCCGACCGCGATCAATATGTCGGTGATCCGGCTTTTGCATCGGTCCCGGTCAAGGGCATGCTGGAACCGGCCTATGTCGCCTCGCGCGCGGCGCTGATCGGCGAGAGTGCAGCGACTTCTCCCCCCAGGCCGGGACTCCACGCGGTGCGGTGCAGGCTGGTCCGGATAAAACATTGGAACCTGCCGGGACATCCCATTTCATTGTTCGCGATGCCCAGGGCAATGTGGTTTCGATCACGACGACGGTGGAATCGATCTTTGGCAGCGGCCGGATGGTCGACGGTTTCTTTCTCAACAACCAGCTTACCGATTTCTCATTCAGCCCCGTTGACGAGAACGGGCGTCCTGCCGCCAATGCAGTGGCGCCGGGCAAGCGGCCGCGCTCGTCGATGACCCCGACCATAATGCTCGACGGTGATGGCAAATTTGCGGGTGCGATCGGATCGGCCGGTGGCAACAGCATTCTTGCCTATGTGGCGAAATCGCTGGTTGGCGCGATCGACTGGAACCTGTCGATGCAGGAGGCGCTGACGCTGCCCAATCTGGTGGCGCGGGGCCCCAGATTTGGCGGGGAACTGGACAAGTTCGCGCCGGGCGTTGCCGACGGGCTGGCCGCGCGCGGGATTGATCTGAAGCCGGGTCAGGGTGAGGACAGCGGCGTGCACGCCGTGATCATCCGCGATGGCAGGGTCGATGGCGGCTACGACCCGCGCCGCGAAGGTGTGGTGCTGGTGGGGACCGGCGAATAGCGTAGCAACCGGCTTTATGCCGTGCCGACTGCTTCGCTGATATTGGCAAAGCCGTCCTGTTTGAGCAATTTCGCCAGCAGGCAGTTCATCGCCGCGGCGATGGTCGGGCCTTCGTAGATCATCGCGGTGTAGAGCTGGACCAGCGAGGCACCGGCGCGAATCCGTTCATAGGCGTCTTCTGCGGTAGCAATGCCGCCGACCCCGATCAGCGGAATTTTGCCGCCGCTGGCCTTGCGGAAATCCTTCAGTCTTTGCAGCGCGAGATCCTTCAGCGGCGCGCCCGACAGGCCGCCGGTCTCGGACCGCTTGCTGGATTTCAGATCGGGCCGGGTGATGGTGGTGTTGGAAATAATCAGCGCGGCAATTTTCTGGCTCATCGCGACGTCGACAATATCGTCGATATCGGCCGGTTCGAGATCGGGCGCGACTTTCAGGAATACCGGCGTTTTCGATTTGCCCATCGCGTCCATCACGGCGGCGAGCAATTCCGCCAGCGCGCCCTTGTCCTGCAGCGCGCGCAAGCCCGGCGTGTTGGGCGAGCTGATGTTGACCGTCAGATAGTCCGCCAGCGGCGCCATATTCTTTGCGCCGATGACATAGTCGGCGATCCGGTCCGTGCTGTCCTTATTCGCGCCGATATTGATGCCGAGCACGCCTTTGCCCATCCGCCCGCGCATCCGCTTGAGCCGGGGCAGGGCGTCTTGCTGGCCCTTATTGTTGAAGCCGAGCCGGTTGATCACGGCCTTATCCTCGACCAGCCGGAAGATGCGCGGCTTCGGATTGCCCGCTTGCGGCAGCGGGGTCAGCGTACCGACCTCGGCGAAACCGAAACCCATGCGGATCAACGCGTCGGGCACTTCGCCATTCTTGTCAAAGCCGGGGGCCATGCCGACCGGATTGACGAAGTCGAGACCGGCGACATTGGTTGCCAGAACGGGATCGGATTTCGGGGCAGGGCCCATCGGAACGGTCTTCAGACCAGCAATGGTCAGGCCATGGGCGCGTTCGGCTTCGAGCGCGAAGATGAAAGGCTTTGCAATGTTATAGAGCATCGCCGCGCTATGGCATTGGATGGAATATTGAGCAACGCAAAACCCTTGTGTTCCCGCGAAGGCGGGAATCCATCTCCCGACCTGCGTTCTTGACGCAATAGCAGGAGATGGACCCCTGCCTTCCCAGGGGCACACTAAGCTGGAAACCCGAATATTATCTGCTAAACCGCTCCCAGAAAAACATTGAGGACTCAAGATGATTGCCACCCCACAATTTGATTTCCAGCTTGGCGAAATGGCGGACCAGATCCGCGACACCACGCGCCGCTTTGCCGAAGAGAAGATCATGCCTTTGGCCCAGAAAATGGACCGCGAAGACTGGTTCCCGCGCGAGCTGTGGGAGCAGATGGGCGATCTCGGCCTGCACGGAATCACGGTCGACGAGGCTGACGGCGGTCTCGGGCTCGGCTATCTCGAACATGCGATCGCGGTCGAGGAAGTCAGTCGCGGCAGCGCGGCGCTCGGCCTCAGCTATGGCGCGCACAGCAACCTCTGCGTCAACCAGATCCGCCGCTGGGCCAGTCCGGAACAGAAAGCCAAATATCTGCCGAAGCTGATCTCCGGCGAACATGTCGGCGCGCTGGCGATGTCGGAAGCCGGAGCGGGCAGCGATGTGGTTTCGATGAAGCTCAAGGCCGAAGCGGTGCAGGGCGGCTATGTCCTCAACGGCACGAAGTTCTGGATCACCAACAGCACCTGCGCTGACACGCTGGTGGTCTACGCCAAGACCCGTCCCGACGCCGGCTCGGGGGGGATCACGGCTTTCCTGATCGAGAAGGGCATGAAGGGTTTCTCCATCGGCCAGAAGATAGAAAAGGTCGGGATGAAGGGCAGTCCGACCGCCGAGCTGGTGTTCGATAATTGCGAAGTTCCGGAGGAAAATGTCATGGGGCCGCTCAACGGCGGCGTCGGCGTCTTGATGTCCGGTCTCGATTACGAGCGCGCGGTGCTGGCCGCGATCCCGCTCGGGCTGATGCAGGCCTGCATCGACACGGTCATACCCTATGTCCGCGAGCGCAAGCAGTTCGGTAAGCCGATTGGCAGCTTTCAATTGATGCAGGGCAAGATCGCCGACATGTACGTCCGCCTCAACAGCGCGCGCAGCTATGTCTATAATGTCAACAAGGCCTGCGATGCCGGACAGACCACGCGCTTCGATGCGGCTGGCGCGGTGATGCTGGCGAGCGAAAACAGCGTGCGGGTTGCCGAAGAATCGGTGCAGGCGCTTGGCGGTGCGGGCTACACCACCGACTGGCCGGTCGAGCGCTACTGGCGGGACAGCAAGCTGCTCGACATCGGCGCGGGCACCAACGAAATCCGCCGGATGCTGATCGGACGGGAGTTGATCGGGGCGGGGTGATGGGCATGCAAGAGCGACCTGATGGCAGTGTAGCAACAACTATTGGTTGGGTATCGGTGGCAATAGGTGTGCTTGCTGGCTTCCTCTCCACCGGCGCAGACACGGTCGATGGCTTTTGGCTATGTCTTGCAATTGCTAACTTGGGGGTGGGGCTGGGCGTACTCCTCCTCTCCTTGGGCTATTTAGTACGTGCTATTTGGTTTTGCCTGGACGCGATGTGCCGCTTGAAGATAGCATCAATTCAAAGCCAGTTGAGGAGACGACTGCGAACTGTGAATGGTGCGGTTTAGACGTCCGTACTCCAAATATCCCCTGTTCTGGTAATTCACCTGATCGATTACGAGAAGTGCTACCGCAAATAACCAGCAAGAGATGCTTAGCGGAACTCCGTGCGCGGGATATTGTTTAAACTCTATTGAGCTCAGACCCGCAACGTCTCCCAGGGGCCGTTGATCGCATAAGTATAGCCCGGCTCCTGCACATTGACGAACATCGTGGTGCCGTCGGGCGAGAAGCAGGCGCCGCAGAATTCGCTCTGGTCCTTGTGCGCGTTGCGGGCGATGTCGTAGATTTTGCCGTCGGGTGTCAGGCCGCGGAGATATTGGTCGCCGCGCCCGTCTTCGCAGAGGATGATATCGTTCCACGGCGCGACCACCAGATTGTCGCACATGTCGAGGGAATCGGCGTTGGCGGATTCGTAGAATAGCTGCAGATATCCGCCGGCCTCCGGACCGGCGTCCGGGCGCTGGTCGGGCGTGTAGCGCCAGATCTGGCCGACGCGTTGCGCGCCGCCTTCGGTGCAGGTGAAATAGAAGTCGCCCGTCGTGCCATCGGTGCGCAGGGCATAGTCCAGCCCCTCGCCGCGCATGAAACGAGCCGCGCCGGCGGCATGGCCACGCTGCGCCAGGTCGCCGTCCGGCGCCTCGACATCATCCAGATCGATCCACTCGACGACATAGTCCTGGCCGACGGCAAAGGGTTCTTCTGCGTTGCCGCCCCAGTCCTCGGGCCAGTTGGATGTGACGGCGGATTTCCGGTTGGTCAGCGCCAGCGCCTGCAGGCGCCCGCCTTCCTGCAACTGGCCCCGCACATTGGGAATGAAGCGGTAGAACAGGCCGTCGCGCGCATCTTCGGTCATATAGACAATGCCGGTTTTGGGGTCGACCGAAGCGGCTTCATGCGCGAACCGGCCCATGGCCTTCAGCGGGATCGCGTCGATCAGGCCGGTGGCGCTGGACGGGGTCTCGAAGACAAAGCCGTGATATTTGCCCGGTCCCTCTTCCGGTTTGAGCATTTCTTCCTCGCAGCTGAGCCAGCTGCCCCACGGGGTCGGACCGCCGGCGCAATTGGCCGCAGTGCCGGTCAGCACCAGAAAATCCCGCTCCATCCTTTTATGTTTCAGGTCATAGACGAGCTTGGTCACCCCGCCGAAAAAGGGTGAGCCGTCTTTCTTGCGGTCATAGAGTTGGCTGTCCGACACCCGGTCCAGCAGTTCATTGCCCTTGCCGAACGGGCTGCCGACGGGGACGCTGTTCCAATTCTCGTGATTGCGCATCAATATGCATTTGTCGGTATCTTCCGGATGGGCGAAACAGGCCATGCCGTCGGGACGGCCGGGACGGTAAAAGCCGTCGGACATCATGCCGCCCGCCTCGCTGATCAATGTATAGGAAAAGCCTTCGGGCAGATCGAGCCGTTTGGCCGGATCGGGCAGAAGAGTGAACGCGCGATTGGCGCTGTGCGCGCGGGCGCAACCGGCCAGCGAGACGGAGGCATAGAATAAGCCTACGGCCTGGGCGGAGCGGATAAAATCTCTTCTGGATAAAGTCATCGTTCAATCTTCCCGTTGTCGGTGCTAGTATAGCCAGGTTCCAATGGCGCCGGCTCTTACAGACCAAAGAAAACAGATTTATGACCTACACGCTGATCACCGCCAACCGCAACTATTCCAGCTGGTCGCTGCGGCCATGGGTCCTGATGAAGGCGCTGGATATTCCGTTTGCGGACGAAATCATTTATTTCGAAGAAGATAATTATGACCGGTTCCGGGCCTTCGCGCCCAATGCGCAGGTGCCCTGTCTGAAAGATGATGGTCAAACCATCTGGGATTCGCTGGCCATCATGGAATATCTGGCGGAGCGGCATCCTGGCTGCTGGCCGGACGACCAAAAGGCGCGGACATGGGCGCGTTGCGCGACGGCCGAAATGCACGGCGGCTTTGCGCCGCTGCGCAATATCTGTCCGATGAATGTCGGCGTGCGGGCGCGGTTGCACACGGTCGAGCCCGCACTGCAACGCAATCTCGACCGGATCGGCGAACTGTTCGCGCAGGGGCTGAGTGATTTGGCGGGCCATGGCTGGCCGGTGACCGGTTCACCATCGTCGATGCCTTTTACGCCCCGGTGGCCTATCGGTGCGCAGCTTCGATCTCGACATCGGCGAAAAGGGGCGGGCGTGGGTCGACCATGTCATCGGGGACCCCGCTATGCAGGACTGGGAGCGGCAGGCGCTGGCCGAACCGGAGCGCGAAATTGCTCATGAAGAGGAGATCGCGGCGGTAGCGACCGTAACGGCAGATTTCCGGGCCACCAGCTAGCAGCCCAAACTTGACGGCTCGGGGCCAATAGTCCATTGGCCGGGCCGTTCTCGCTGCATTGCAGCATTACCACCCTCGGACAAAGGATATTCCATGGCGATTCACAGCGATTTTCGGCGCGACTGGCTGTCGAACCCCAAAACCGAATTTCTGGCCGGACTGGTTGTTGCGCTGGCGCTGATTCCCGAGGCTATCGGCTTTGCGATTATCGCGGGTGTCGATCCGCGCGTGGGCCTCTATGCGAGCTTCTCGATCGCCGTGATAATCTCGATGGTCGGCGGACGCCCGGGGATGATCAGCGCGGCGACCGCTGCAGTCGCGGTGCTCGTCGTGCCGCTGGTCCGCGACCATGGCGTTGAATATCTGTTCGCCGCGACGATCCTGATGGGGATATTCCAGGCGATTGCCGCGTTCCTGAGGCTCGACCTGCTGATGCGTTTCGTATCGCGCTCGGTAATCACCGGCTTCGTCAACGCGCTGGCGATCCTGATTTTCATGGCGCAGATTCCGCAGATGACCGGCGAAGCCTTTACCTGGGAGACCTATGCGATGATCGCCGCGGGTCTGGCGATCATCTATGGCCTGCCGAAGATCACCACATTGGTGCCATCACCGCTCGCCGCGATCATCGTGCTGGCCGGAATCAGCATGTATTTCCGGGCCGATGTGTTCACCGTGGGCGACATGGGCGAACTGCCCGACAGCCTGCCGTGGCTGCATATCCCGCAAATTCCGATCAGCTGGGAGACCCTGCAGATCATCGCACCTTATTCGCTGGCGATGGCGGCGGTCGGCCTGCTCGAATCGTTGCTGACGGCATCGATTGTCGACGACATGACCGAGACCCGCAGCGACAAGAAGCGTGAAACCTATGGCCAGGGCATTGCCAATTTCGTCACTGGCTGGATCGGCGGCATGGGCGGCTGCGCGATGATCGGCCAGTCGGTGATCAATATCAAGTCGGGCGGCCGGCGGCGGTTGTCGACCTTTGTTGCCGGTGTGATGCTGCTCGTGCTGATTGTCGGGCTTGGGCAATGGGTCGCGCAGATCCCGATGCCGGCGCTGGTCGCGGTGATGATCTTCGTTTCGATCAGCACTTTCCGCTGGAAAAGCTTCACCGAGATTACCCACCATCCCTGGCCGTCCAATGTCGTGATGATCGCAACGGTTATCATGGTTGTGGCGACCCATGATCTGTCGATCGGCGTTCTCACCGGCGTGCTGCTGTCCGGCATTTTCTTCGCCTGGAAAGTCCGGCAACTGGTCACGATCCAGGATTTCGTTGAGGTCACCACCATCGCTATGTCTTCGGCGGCCAGATTTTCTTCGGCTCGGTCGACATGCTTTACGAAGCGATGGAGTTTAACGAGGAAGGCATCGACAAGGTCATCATCGATGTCCACGACGCGCATTTCTGGGACATCAGCGCGACCGGCATGCTCGACAAGATTGTCGACCGTCTGAAAACGAGGGCAAGACGGTCGAACTGATCGGCATGAACCAGGCCAGCGCGACGCTGGTCGAGAAATATAGCGAGAATGACAAGCCGTTCGAGAGCCTGGGCGTCGTCGGACATTAGGCCTGTTGTGCCCCTGCGCAGGCAGGGGCCCGTCTCGAGAAGGTGCGGCAGGCCCAATGGCGGGTGTGTTACCAGACTTGAGTTTAGCGCGTAAACGTTTCCTGCCCTCTCACCGCGACAGCAGAGATGGGCCCCTGCCTGCGCAGGG
>NZ_PYIA01000018.1:0-863 GCF_013265645.1 Sphingopyxis sp. BSNA05
CCCGCCAATGGCCGATGGTCCCGAGATGGAACGATAGCCAATATCAAATCCGGGATCGATCTTGAGCCCGCCCAGATTGACAAAGCACCAGGGCTTCATGCTGACATCGGCAAGCCGCACCGGCTCCCAGAACCCCATGGCAATGCCGGGGCGCAAACCGCAAAGGCATACGGGCAGAGTGGGGTTTTTAGGATCAGGTCTGCTCGATGGCCAGATATCCAAAGCGCCAATTGACAGAGGAAACAGACAGGACCAGCAGATATCGGTGATCGGATTGACAAATTTGCCGGTGCAGCGGCCAGGGCCCGCATCGGCGCGCGCTGGCGCTGAGACAAGCAGGCTGAATGCCAGCACGAGCAAGAGCCATACGGGTTTTAATCTGAAGATTTTTCGAAACAATGTTTTCATTGGCTTCGCTCCTGCTCCCCGGAAAGCGCAAATTGGCGGATGCGCAGCATCCGGCCCTGTTGATCGACCATTGCGGGTAGCGCCTTGATGTCGAAATGCGCGGTCAGTTTTCCGCTCTGATCAAAATAGAAACGTCGTTGCCGCGCTTTCATAAGTTGAAGCGGTGCACCCTTTGTCAGAATGAGTTTTGCCGTCTTTGATTTTTGCGCAAATGCCCATTCGAGCTGCGCGGGGTCATCGCCGTCTAAAAAATCAACGCCGCGCGCAATGGAACGGTATCGAGAGGATTGACCCTGGTTCCTTTGGCCCAGATCCTGCGCCCATCATGATCCAATATGTCGGCCTGCAATGTGATGGTTGGATCGAACAAGCGCGTGGTGGCTTTTGTCGCTCTCACCAATCCTGCAACTGGCTTGGGGCGGTTTACTCGCGCTATGGTGCGCGCTTTGAGTTTC
>NZ_PYIA01000019.1:0-18176 GCF_013265645.1 Sphingopyxis sp. BSNA05
CTCCCGAATCCTCTTCATGCCTCTTACAGGTAAAAGGTTTGCTTGATAAAATTGGAGCCTTGAATGCGGCCCTTAATCGTGATGAATTAAGGGTTGTAAAGCCAGATCACTTTATTTTTTGTGTGGAGGCGAGGTTGCGAAACCGCCCTTTCCCAAAAAGTTTTTGAGCCTCCGCGATTTTATATGTCGGAAGAGGCGCATCGCCCAAAAATTGGTGCCAGAATCGTTTTAGCCGAAGCGGCTCAGCAATTATATCGCGATACTAACTACAATGACCTGATAACATTCGAAGAGGACATCGCTCGAATTGCCAGCATCGTGCTGGTGATATCAGAAAGCGCAGGCTCCCTTGCAGAACTGGGGTCCTTTTCATCAGAAAAACAAATCAAGGAGGTTTTGCGAGTACTTATTAGTGAAGAGCACGAGCAAAAAGAATCTTTTGTTCGCTTCGGTCCCATCGAACGAGTGATGAAACCAAATCGCAGAGACAGGGTTGGAGTTTTTCCTTGGCGGACGCACAACGCTGGGCATATCGTGAAAAGCTCTGTGAATGGTCATTTTTCGGAAATTGCCGCATTTATCGCGCGGTCAGTGGCTGCGTCGTCTAGTTCATTTGGCTATTCCAATCTTAACGGATCAGAATCATTCTACGATTTGTTGTGGCTAATATCGATATGTAAAGCCATTCCACCGGAACCGTTGAACGAGGCAATCCGAATCGTTAATCCGGGACTTTCAGACAACGACATTCGGGATAAATTATTTTGCTTGAGGTTGGCCGGTTGGATAGGAAAAGTTTCTTATTCTAATAAGGACTACTATTTTCAGTTGAGGGGTCAATCACCCTATGAGTATGCATTTTTGCCAGAAAAACGAATTAGAGACATGGATGGCACTTTGCTAGATATTAGCAGTACGGTGAAAAAGAGCTGCAAATCCCAAATGCCGTTTATCATCGAATAGCGGATGCGAAAGCAGCAGTTTGATGAAGATATTGGACGATTTGTCAGTCGAATTTGGCGCATCCACCAGCACGTTGGAACGGATAGTTTTGTCTGCTCCAATTCGATATAAAAGTTTCAAGATCGACAAACGCAATTCAAAAAAGAAAAGGATCATTGCTCAACCAGACAGAGCGGTGAAGGCGCTTCAGAGGTATGTGCTATCTACACGGCTAAGCAAATTTGATGTCAGTGACATCGCTATGGCTTACGTACGAGATCGTGGCATTTTCGAGAACGCAAAAATGCATGTTGATTCGGAATATATTCTGAAGTTGGATTTCAGTAATTTCTTTCATTCGATCTTGCCAAGCGATTTTGCTCACTTTGTTCGAGTACAAAAAATCCATTGTTATTGAGGTCGGATCTACAGTATTTCGAACCATTACTATTTTGGGGTAGAGGTTCTAAGATTCCTCAGTGTTTGTCTATCGGCGCACCGACTTCGCCAGCGATATCGAATATTCTTTTGTATGAGTTTGACCAAAAGCTGATCGAACGGGCAGGTGACCTTGGATTGACGGTTTCACGATATGCAGATGATATTACCGTATCCGGAGAAAGCGTCACTAATATTCGAAAATTTGAACGGTCAATTGCATCCATTCTTAGTAAGTTAAAAAATCCAAAGTTGATGTTAAACGATGAAAAAGGGGTTTCTACTCTCGGGGACAACGACGAATGGTGACGGGGCTAATACTTACTCCGGATGGCAAGATTTCTGTCGGGCGTGATAGAAAAAGAGAGATAAAGGCGCTCATCAACCAAATCAGATATAATGAGGCATCACCGCTAGAAACCTATCGAGCGAAGGGTTTGCTGGCATTTTGTCATTCCGTGGAACCTGCCTTCGTAGAAAGTTTGATCAAGAAATATGGCGTAAGCATAGTGGCGAACATAAAAACCTATGAAAACGAAGGCTATATGATCGAAAGCCAAGTATATGAAGACAGGTCAGTTTAGCTCGCCTTGTGATTCTTGAGCTTGACCACCCTCATCCAACTGCGCCTAGCCACCTGCGCTGACGCTTCGGTGGCAAGGCTTCGTATCCTTCTCCCGCACGGGAGAAGGGTCACCCCAACCCGGTAACCGCCAGCCCGAACATCACAAACCCATAACCCAGCACCCCGTACACCCCCGCCCGGAACCACGGATAGGGAATGCGCGCTTTGCCGGGGTAGCCGGTCGGGTGGACGACGGTGAGCCGCTCGCCGATCACCGGGGTCGGGAAGGGCGTGGTCAGCGGGTCGCGGACCTCGATAAAGCCGCCGCGCCCGTCGGGCACCAGCAGCACCGCGCTGTACAGCGTCGCGCCGCCGCGCTTCTTGAGCTGGTGGCGGATGATCTGGGCGGGCACGCGGCGGGTGCCGCCGCGGATATACAGCAGATCGCTGCGCAGCATCAGCGCCAGTCCCGTGGCCGCCAGGGCCAGGCCGATCAGGAGGAAGAGCGTGTCGATGGTCGCGCGCTATCACGCTTTTGCCGGGCTGTTAAGTACCCTCTCCCGTGCGGGGGAGGGGGCGGGGCGAAGCGGGAAATCCGCAGCCGCCCCCTTAAATCCGGTTGCCGGCGACCGTTAGTAGCCGGGTTCGCATCGTGAAAATTGCGGTTGGTGGACGGCAATCCGGGCGGGTTTCCGGGAAACGAGGTGAATTCATGGTCGCAAAGGTGATGCTGCAGCGTCTGTTCGACATCCACAGGGAATTCTGGACGTTCAATTCCGAGCGCGATCCCGGCACGCGCGAATTGATCGCCCGGCAGCAGCTCAAGCTGATCGCCGACGTGTCGCGGATCATCGCCATCGCCATGATCCCGGTCGCGATCTACATGATGGTCAATCTGTTCATTCACGCCAGCGCGCCGTTCATTGCCGCCGGCCTGTTCGGGATGGCGGTCATTATTTTCGTATCGATCAGAAATTTCCGTCGGGACCTGATGCCGGATTTCGACTTCAGTACCTTCTATGCGCTGCGGCGGAAACTCTGCTACGAAAGCATCATCGTCGCCCTGGCGCTGAATCTGAGCCTCGCCTTTCCGCTGGCTTTCGGACAGATCCCGCTGAACGAGAACAGCGTGATCCTGATCCTCGGCAGCATCGTGATCGGCGGCTTTACCTATGGCAGCATCCCGCGCGCGCAGACCTTCGCGATCGCGATCCCGACGCTGTTGCTGGGAATCGCCTTCATCTTCGTCAAGGGGCTGCCGGCGGTGCAGTCGGCGCTGCTGCTGGTCTTTTTCGCCCTCTGTATCGACTCCATCTACCGCCTCTTCTTCTTCAATTTCGCCAAGCGGCATATCTATGCGGCCAAGCAGGAGGATGCGGCGGAAACCGTCAAGCTGCTGCTCAACGACTATGCCGAGCAGAGTTCGGACTGGCTGTGGGAAACCGACGAGTCGCAGAGGATCGTCCGGGCGTCGGCCCGGTTCGCGGCGGCCGCTGGCCGGCCGGTTGGCGAGCTGAACGGCCTGCACATCGCCGACCTGTTCGAGGAGGGCGAGAAACGCCATATGCTGTTGCAGCGGATCGGGCAGGGAGAGCCGGTGCGCGAGCTGGTGCTGCCGATCAAGGTTGACGGCGAAGACCGCTGGTGGCGGATATCCTGCCGGCCGATGGACAGGGCGGAAGGGCGGTCGAAGGCGCTGCGCGGCGCGGCGACGGATGTCACCAACGAGAAACAGGCGAAGGACGAAGTCGCGCGCCTGGCCCATTATGACAGCCTGACCAATTTGCCCAACCGGGACCTGTTCAACCAGTCGCTGGAAAGCGCGCTGGCGCGGCTGCAGGGCGACCGCAATATTGCCGTGCTCTATGTCGATATCGACCGGTTCAAGGCGATCAACGACACGATGGGCCACAATGCCGGCGACCGGGTGCTGCAGGTGGTCGGCAACCGGCTGGCCACGGCCACCGGCGAAGAGGATATCGTGGCCCGGCTGAGCGGCGACGAATTTGCCATTTGCCTGACCGACGCCGGCGATAGCGGCGAAGTGGCCGAAACCGCGTCCGACATCGTCCACGCCGTGTCCCAGCCCTTCATGATCGACGGCCACAAGATCACTCCGGGCATCAGCCTCGGCATCGTCGTTTCCAACGACAAGTCGGAAACCGCCGAGGGCCTGCTGCACAACGCCGACATCGCGCTGTACAAGTCAAAGGACAACGGGCGCGGCCGGGTCACGCTGTTCGAGCCGCAGATGTTGCAGGCGAAACTCGACCGGCGCGAGATGGAGCTGGATCTGCAGGCGGCGCTGAAGGGTGACGAGCTGGAACTCTATTATCAGCCGGTCTTCGATATCGAGACCGAAAAGCCGCTGGGCTATGAAGCGCTGATCCGCTGGAACCATCCGGCCAAGGGCATGGTCATGCCGAACGAGTTCATCCCGATTGCCGAGGCGACCGGACTGATCATCCAGCTGGGCGAGTGGGTGCTCCGCACGGCGCTGCTCGAACTGAAGAACTGGCCGGACCATCTCGGCGTCTCGGTGAACCTGTCGCCGGCGCAAATGCGCAGTCCCAATCTGCTGCCGACCATCATCAACGGCCTGGCGTCGGCGGGCGTCGCCCCGCACCGCCTGGAGCTGGAAATCACCGAAACGGTGATCATGAGCCACAACCAGGCCAATTTCGACCTGTTGAACAAGATCCACTCGCTCGGCGTCAAGATCGCGCTGGATGATTTCGGCACCGGCTACAGTTCGCTCAACTATCTGCGCAGCTTTCCGTTCAACAAGATCAAGATCGACCGCTGCTTTGTCGAGGATGTCGACGACCGGGAGGACTGCCAGGCGATCATCCGTGCGGTGACCGGCCTGGCGTCCAGCCTGGGCATGGTGACGACGGCGGAGGGCATCGAACGCGACGGACAGTTGCTGCAGGTGAAGCGGGCCGGCTGCAAACAGGTGCAGGGCTATCTGTTCAGCAAGGCAGTCCCCGCCAGCGCGATCGCCGGCCGTGTGGTGCAGCAGCAACCCGAACCTGTCGCTCCGGACGCAATCGAGAAACCGGAGGCCGGTTTCGATCTGGCAGACCGCAGGCACGGTTAGGCCGGCGCGGCCGGCGCTGCGGCCAACCCGCGTCCGCCCCGCCCTTAACCGGCCAGTTAAATCTTCAATTGCAACTTTTCCCGGCCAGTGGCATAACATGGAAAAAGCTGGGAGAGACGGCAATGGCGACTCAGATCGTGAATGAAGGCAGTGCAGCAATAGAATCGGTCGACGTGCTGATCGTCGGCGCGGGTATTTCGGGCATTGGCATGGCGGTGCATCTGCGCGACAAATGTCCGGGCAAGAGCTTTGCCATTGTCGAGCGGCGCGACGATATCGGCGGGACCTGGAACCTGTTCCAATATCCCGGCATCCGCAGCGACAGCGACATGCACACGCTCGGCTTCAATTTCGAACCGTGGACCGAGCAGAAGGCGATTGCCGACGGTCCCTCGATCATCAACTATCTCCACCGGATCAAGGCCAAGCATGATCTGGAGAAACATATCCATTTCGGCCACAAAGTGCTGTCGGCGAGCTGGTCGAGCGAGGATGCGCGCTGGACCGTGACGGCGGAGAAATCCGACGGCAGCCAGGTCGTGATGCACGCCAATTTCGTCTATATGGGCGCCGGCTATTATGATTATGACAATCCCTATGACGCGCAGATAGAGGGCTTGCAGAATTTCAAGGGCGAAGTCGTCCACCCGCAATTCTGGCCCAAGGATCTGGACTATGCTGGCAAGAAGGTGGTGATCATCGGCAGCGGCGCGACCGCGGTGACGATCGTGCCGGTGGTGGCGGAAAAGGCGAGCCATGTGACGATGCTGCAGCGCACGCCGACCTGGTATGCGGCGCGCCCGGCGAAGGACGGGCTGGCCAATTTCCTGCGCAAGATCATGCCGGAAAAATGGGCCTATGCGATCATCCGCAAGAAGAATGTGTGGATGCAGGACATCACGTTCCGCACCTCGCGCGACAATCCGGAAAAGGTCATCCGCAAGCTGGAGAAGCCGCTCAAGAAAGAGCTGGGCGACAAATATGTGAAGGAAGATTACACGCCGCCTTATGGCCCGTGGGAGCAGCGCCTGTGCCTGGTGCCCGACGGCGACATGTTCAAGGCGATTGCCGCCGGCCGCGCGATCTGAAGACCGGCCATATCGATACGGTGACCGAAAATGGCATCAAGCTGAAATCCGGCGAGACGCTGGACGCGGATATCATCGTCACCGCGACGGGGCTGAAGCTGGCGGTGGCCGGCAAGGTCGCCTTCGAGGTCGACGGCAAGCCGGTCCACTGGCCTGATCATTATTATTACAAAGGCTGCATGTTCTCCGACATTCCCAATCTGGCGATCGTCTTCGGCTATCTCAACGCCAGCTGGACGCTGAAGGCCGATATCGTGTCGGAATATACCTGCCGCCTGCTCAACCATATGGACGCGACATCGACGCGGATCGCCAATCCGGTGCTGGACAAGGAGCTGGAGCGGGAAGATCTGTTCGATTTCTCCTCCGGCTATATCCAGCGGTCGATCGACGAACTGCCGCGCAACAGCACCGCCATGCCGTGGAAGCTCAACCAGGACTATCTGTTCGACCGGAAGATATTGCGCCACGATCCCGTCGACGACGGGGTGCTCAAATTTTACGGCCCCAATTCGCAGCAGGGTGCGGGGCAGGGCGAGCCGGCGCTGGAGGCCGCCGAGTAGGCGCAGCGGTCGCGCGTCGGCGCTCGAGAGCGCCTCTGGATGCTTAACCTTTTGTTGAGCAAGATCGCCTAGTCATTCCGGCAGGGGGCTAGGGATGGGCTACATGAATTCGCAATTTCGCACGGTGGAACCGGCGCTGATCGAGCAGCGCAAGGCGTTCCGCCATCCGGTGCAAATCCAGCGGACCGCGATCCGCCAACATGGCAAGACCGCCAAAAAGGGCGAGCTGGTGGATGTTTCCATCTATGGCTGCCGGGTTGCCAGCGATAGTATGATCGCCGAGGGCAGCCGGGTCTGGCTGCGTTTCGAAGACAGCAGCCCGATTACGGCAACGGCAATCTGGTGCAAGGATGGACATGTCGGCTGCCGCTTTGACGAAACCCTCGATCAGAAGCTGTTTCGACGCCTCACCCTTATCAGCGAGTAGCCGGGCCCCGGCCCTGACAAAACCGATTGCTTGCCAACTGACAATCATGTCAGTAAGGTAGCGATATGGAAAACAAGATTCTTGATGTGTTGATTGTCGGTGCCGGTTTGTCCGGTATTGGCGCGGCGGTTCACCTGACCAAAAGATGCCCGGGCAAAAGCTTCGCGATCGTCGAGGCGCGGGAGCGGCTTGGCGGGACCTGGGATCTGTTCAAATATCCGGGCATCCGCAGCGACAGCGACATGTATACATTGGGCTATAACTTCAAACCCTGGACCGCGCGCCGGGCGATTGCCGATGCGCCGTCCATCCTCGACTATCTCAATGAAACCGTCGAGGAATACGGCCTGCAGGACAGGATTCTGTTCAACAACAAGGTCGTCGACGCAAACTGGTCGAGCGAGGAGGCCTTGTGGACGGTCAGTCTGCAGCGTGGTGATGGCTCGATCGACACGGTCAAATGCAATTTCCTGCACATGTGCTCGGGTTATTACAGCTATGAGGAAGGCCATAATCCCGATTTTCCCGGCAAAGCGGATTTTGCCGGACCGATTGTCCATCCGCAATTCTGGCCCGAAGATCTGGATTATTCGGACAAGAAAGTCGTGGTGATCGGCAGCGGTGCGACCGCCGTAACGCTGGTTCCCTCGATGGCCGAAACGGCAGCGCATGTCACCATGTTACAGCGTTCCCCGACCTATATCGTTTCGCGGCCGGGCGAGGACAAATGGGCCTTGCGGTTGCGCAAATTCCTGCCTTCCAAGCTCGCCTATCTGCTGACGCGCTGGAAAAATGTGCTGATGGGCCTGTTCATGTTCAATCTGGCGCGCAAGAAGCCCACGGCGTTCAAGGGCCGGTTGCTGGAAATGGTGAAAGAGGAAATGGGCCCCGATGTAGATATGGCCGATTTCACACCCAGCTATAATCCCTGGGACCAGCGCCTGTGTCTGGTGCCCGACAGTGACCTGTTCAATGCGCTGAAATCCGGCAAGGCGTCGATCGTCACCGATCATGTCGAAACATTCACCAGGGACGGCATCCGGCTGAAATCCGGCAAGACGCTCGAGGCGGATATCATCGTCACGGCGACCGGCCTGAAAATGCTGACCGGCGGCACCGCGACCATTTCGGTGGACGGCAAGCTGGTCAAATTCGGTGACAAGATCAATTACAAGGGCGTAATGTTCTCCGGCATTCCCAATTTCGGGATGACCATGGGCTATACCAACGCCAGCTGGACGCTCAAAGCCGACCTGACCAGCGAATATGTCTGCCGGTTGATCAACTATATGGACAAGAACGGGACACCGATCGCCACCCCGACATTGCCGGCGGACGGACTGATCGGCACCGAACCGATGCTGGACTTCAGCTCCGGCTACGTCCAGCGCGCGATCAAGAATTTGCCGAAACAGGGTGATCGCAAACCGTGGCGGCTCAACCAGAATTTTCCCAAGGACATTATCAACCTGCGCCACAAACCGGTCGACGACGGTGTGATGGTCTTTTCCAAGCCGGGCGCTGCGATCCTTCGCATGCCAACGAAGCGGGTCGAATCGGACACAATTGCCGCCGAATAGACACTCGCGCTTGGCCTTGTCTGAGGCTATAGCGGTCAAATGACTGATTTTAAGGCATTGATCGAGGCCGACACCGGCCAGAACGCGCGCAATATCCAGCTACTGGATGTCAGCAATTTCGAAACATGGCTGAAAGGGCAGCCGGAGAATATCCGGGCGCTGGTCACGGCCAACCAGTTTTCCGGCAAGGCCGACAGCTTTCTGCTGCTGCCGCCGGTCGGCGGTAAAAGCGAGGACAAATCGGTGGCAACCGATTTCTCGGTGGTGGCGGGTGTGCCGGACCAGGCGAAGCTCGATGCCTGGTCGCTGGCCACGCTGGGCAGTGGCCTGCCCGAGGGCAATTACCGGCTGCAGGATATCAGCGCCAAGGGTGCGCTGTTCGGCTGGCTGATCTCGCAGCATGAATTTGACCGTTACAAGGAACTGCCCGATCGGCAGGGGCCGAGCGTGCTGCTGGTCAACGATGCCATTGGCCAGCGCGATGAAGCGGTGCGGCAGGCCGAGGCAACCGCGATGGTCCGTGATCTGGTCAATACGCCGGCGGCCGACATGGGCCCGGACAGGCTCGAGGACATTGTCGACAAGCTGGCGGGCGAGCATGGCGCAGAACTGAAAGTGACGCGCGGCGACACGCTGGAAGAGCATTTCCCGATGATCCACGGCGTCGGCAAGGCGGCGATGCGCGCCCATGCGCCGCGGCTGCTCGAGCTGAAATGGGGCAGGGCCGATCATCCGAAAATCGCGATTGTCGGCAAGGGCGTGACATTTGACAGCGGCGGGCTTTCGATGAAGTCGCCAGCCGGCATGATGCTGATGAAAAAGGATATGGGCGGCGCTGCCCATGCCATCGCGCTGGCCCGTGTGGTGATGGAAGCGAGGCTGCCGGTGCAGCTGCACCTGCTGGTTCCGGCGGTGGAAAATGCGATCGACGGCAACGCCCTGCGGCCGGGCGACATATTGCACAGCCGCAAGGGACTGACCGTCGAGATTACCAATACGGATGCCGAGGGTCGGCTGGTGCTGGGCGATGCGCTGACTCTGGCCGGCGAGCAGGAGCCGGACCTGATCATCGATTTTGCCACGCTGACCGGCGCGGCGCGGGTTGCGCTGGGGCCGGATCTGCCGGCGATGTTCTGTGACGACCGGGCGATGGCGGACGGGCTGCTGCAGGCCGGAGAGGAAGAAAGCGATCCGCTCTGGCAGATGCCGCTCTGGTCCGGCTATGACGCGATGCTGAGCAGCAATATCGCAGATTGCGTGAACAGCGCGTCGGGTGGCTTTGCCGGCTGCATCACTGCGGCATTGTTCCTGAAGAAATTTGCGCCGGAATCGGTGCCCTGGGCACATTTCGACACATTCGCCTGGCGACCGGCGGCCAAGCCGGGCCGCCCGCAAGGTGGTGAAGCGCTCGGCCTGCGCGCGAGCTGGCGCTATCTACAGGGACGCTACGGGCAGTAAGGTAGCAAGCAGCCTGTCTGAAAACCGCTGACGACAGGACCGTCAGGCCGATTGTCTTCGCTTTCGGGACAGGCGACGCATTTGCCGCCACCCGACGAGCAGCCCGACAATCAGGATCGCGATGCAGCCGAACAGGATCCAGGTGAACATCCCGTCCATCCTGGCGGCGAAGGCGAGATTGTCGACATTGCCGGTTTTCCAGAAGACCCACTCGCTCGCGATCGTGGTGGCGAGTATGGGACTGCCGGTCTCGAGGATGACAATGCCATCACCGCTCGCGGGGTCGACCCGCACCGCACTGTTGATGGCAGGCTCGTTCTTTCCGTCATGGCCGATGATGAAACCGCCCTTGTTGTCCGGCGCGAGCAACATCGGCCCCAATCCCCAGATATCGGCGCCCAGCGATGACGCGTGAGGTGTGGCCATGGTGGCGAGAATATTTTGAGACAGAACTTTCTGCTGGCTTCCCGGCAGCTGGGCGAGAGCGAATGTGGTCATGTCGGCAGGCGTGGTAAACAGGGATGTCGCCGCCAGCGCCGTATACCAGCGGAACGGCTCGGTATCGCCATCCAGCGTGAAATTCTCGGCGAGGCCCATTGCCTGCGCCTTTCGGTGATCGAAGGTTGTCCGCGTCATGCCCAGCGGTGTGAATATCCGTTGCTCCATATATTCGGGGAAGGAGAGACCCGAAACTTCCTCGACCATCAATTGCAGCAGCGTATAGCCGCCGCCTGAATAGTTCCATGCCGCCCCCGGCGTTTCTCCGACCCTGACCACGCCCGACTTCCCGGGCGAGGCATCGGCGGCGCGGGTCAGCGAATCTTCCAGCGTCTGGACGGCGTCCGGCGTGGCAAAGCCATTATAGCCGAGCCCGTCGTCCAAACCGGCGGTATGGCTGAGCAAGCGGCGCACGGTAACCTGTTCATGATCGAATTTGCTTTCCGGCAATGTCCAGCGTTCAAGATAATTTTCCACCGGAGCATCCAGATCGACCAGTCCGTCCTCGACAAGCGCCATCACGCCCCAGGCGGTGATCCATTTGCCGAGCGAGGCGACCTGATAGACGGAATTCTCATCAACCGGAGATCCCGTTGACCAGGAAAAATTCTCGACGGGCTTGCCATTTTCAATCAGCGCAAAACCGAGATTTCCGCGATGCCCGGTTTCGATCTTTGTGCGGGCGGCCTGAACGAAATCTGCCGGCGCTGCGGAACTCGTCATGGGACGGTGCCACCATCCTTCGCTGGTACCGATGAAAAGCGCGGCGGCCCAGAGCGCCATCGCTGCCAATGTGGCGATGCCGGTGATGACAAGTCTGATCATATTCCATTCCTTCTTCGCTTGGCGTCGCAAGACAATCAACCATTCTGACCGGTGGGCCAATCAGGCTGCTGGTGCTGGCTCACCGCAACCTAGGGCGATTGACGGTCCCATTGCTTGACACGTCATGCCAAGCTTTTGACCCAGCGCGCCACCCCCGGCTTGTGTTGCCTGGCTATTCGTTCTGCCGGTAAGCCTGTGGCGTTTGGCCATTCCAGCGCTTGAAGGCCCGGGTGAACGCGCTTTGCTCGGAAAAGCCTGTGAGAAAGGCGATTTCGGCCAGACTATAGTGGGACTGTTCCAGCAGGCCGCTGGCCAGCGCAGACCGGGATTTCTCCAGCAATCCCTGGAAGGACAGCCCTTCATCCGCCAGTCGCCGGTTAAGGGTGCGGTCGCTGAGCCCCAGTTTGCGCGCGATTTCCGCTTTTTCGGCACCCCGGTCGGCAGGGCTGCGGAAATCTGCGACTGGACGCGCTGCTCGAAGCTGATGTCACGCTGTAGCGCGGCAAGCTTGTGGTCGAGCTGCGCTTCGAAAAAGCGGGACATGGCCGTGTCGCCCAGCCGATTGGGTTCAAGGGCAACGGCTCTGGGGACGGCCAGAGCGTTGAATTGCGATGAAAAATGGACGGGACAGCCGAAATGTTGCTGATAATGGCTTGCGGATCCGGGCGGTGGACCATGGCGATAATGAACCGCCAGAGGAGCGAAGGCGCGGCCCACCGAATCTTGCGCCAGGGCGAGAAACGAGGCCATCGCGGCTTCGTTGGACAGGCGCACGCCGGGCGAACGGGCTTCGCGATCCATCGCGATCAGGACGGTCTCCTCCTGTTCATGGACGGAATATAGTCTGGTGCCGTTGATCAATTCGGCATAGCGGGCTGCGCGCCGAAAGGATTCGAGCAGTGTCGGCGCGGATTTCCACGCCAATCCCAGCACGCCATATTCGTCGCAACGCATCGACGCGCCCGCCCTCAGGTGAAATTCTAGCGGCCCGGCTTCGGTCTCGGCAAGCCGTTGCAACAGATCATAATAGCGCTCCTCGGACACCAGCATGTCAAAATCCAGCGGCGCATCCGGATCGACACCTATTTCGCGCAACAGCGACGGCTTGTTCAGGGAATCGCTGGCCGCCGAAATAACCTTGCGGACGAACAAGGATGAAATTTGAGCCAATGCCTGCGGGCCCTCCGTTTGAACCTAGTGTCAATTTCTAGGCAAGCAGAGGCGCTCTGTGAAGCCGCTTTTTCAGGGCGGCGAGTGGTGGAAGGACAACGGGCCGGTCATCCGCCGATCAGGAGGCGGGTTGTCCGCCCAATATGGACGGGTCCACGCCTTGTGCCTGCAGACCCTCGATCAAATTCTTCCGGGTTCGCGCCAGATCGGGCTGGCTGGCGGCCCCGTTCAGCTGATCCAGCGCAGTCCGGTCATAGAGACGCCCGCCGGCGATCACCATGGCCGGACGCCCCGCAGCATCGAGATTGTCCAGCGGATTGTCGTCGAGCAGAATGAGGTCGGCGCGGTGGCCGGGCGCGATGCGGCCCGCGCCATCCGCTTCGCCGAGCGCCCTTGCGGCATTTTGCGTTGCCGCGCGCAGGACTTCACCAGGTGACAGGCCGGCTTCGGACAACAGATGCAGCTCCTGGATCAGGGAACGGCCGGGAATATTGGTGAAAATACCCGCGTCGCTTCCGGTAACGATCAGCACGCCGGCATCGGCGAAAATCTTTGTCGCCCGCTTGTAAAAATCAAAGGCGGCGCGTGCCGGGGCGATCGCTTCGCCGGACCAGCGATCGTAATTTTCCTGTTCCTGGGCCACGACCAGCGGGTTCAATATGTCCACGTCGGGCCGATCGAGATATTCTCCGCGCGTCTCGGCAACCCGCATCAGATTGTAAAAGGCGAGAAGGGTCGGATCGACCGGCACGCCGGCGGCTGCTACCCGGGCGGCGAGATTTTTGCGGCGGCCTCGTCATGGGCTTCGCGCAAGCCATGCCAGACGATCGATTCGATATGTTCGAAGGTAATGAACCCGTCGTCCAGCAATTCCTCAAAGGCGATATTGAACGGGCGAGTCCGCGGCATGCCCGCTTCCCGGATGCCCTCGGGTGTGTGGCCCATGACCGTCATGCCGAGCGCTCTGGCTTCGTCGCGCGCCGCTTCATAGGCCTCGCGGGACAGGTTCGAATAGACTTTGATATGACGGTATCCGGCCTCATGCTGGGCGCGAACCGCGGCACGCGCCTCGATGCCGTTCGCGACGATCTGGTGGTTCACCTGGGCATTGGGGCCGTCGCCGTTGAGAATGGGACCGGTGGTGATGAGGCGCGGGCCGGCGATTTGTCCGGCCGTGATTTCTTGCGCGAGGCGCAGATGAAAGGGCATGCCGGAAGCATTGCGGATCGTCGTCACGCCACGCGCCAGATAGGCGCCGAGCGCGGCTTCGTCCCAGACGTGCACGTGCATATCGACAAGGCCGGGCATCGCGATCCGGCCGCCGCCGTCGACCACGCGGGCAGCAGAGGGTGTGGTCACAACGGCCGTTGGTCCGACAGCCGTGATCGTTCCTCCGTCAATCAGAACGGACTGATCGGGTTTCAGCACCGGGTCTGATCCGCTGAGATCGAGAATGCGGATATTGCGGAGAAGCAGCGGAGGATCGGCTTGCGCAGCCAGCGGGGTGGTCATAAGCGCGAAAAAAAGCGCGACGGCAGGGAAGAATCTGAAGATAAATGCCTCCATATGCAGTTTTGTGCAAATTAGCATGACGACAAATGACGGTCAAAATCTTGTTGGCGGTCGCTGCCTGTTTTGCGGTCTTCGGCAGACAGGGGGGGCGCTATCACGCTGGCCAGGGCTGCTCTGCCGCTACGGATTATTGACATCGATTGGGGTGAGGCTAGAATTTCCCCGATCTGGCGTGCGAATCGCGCAAGGCGTAGCGGATCACGTCAGGCCGGTAGATGTTGAAAGGGGCAAAATGAATATCGATGAACAGCGCAAGGCGGACACCGAGAAGAAAGTATATGAAAAGCCGGAACTGATCCATCTCTCTGAGATTCACGAAAAGACCGACGCGCTGCTGACCAGCCTCTTCCGCGCATCCTGATTTCACAGCTTCCTTTTTTCGAGGCCCGACGCTGTAGTCCAGCATCCGTTTGACCAGTTCTGTTCCCGCGTTCCATAAGAGGGCGGCATGGCAGGGATGGGCGGTATAGATGCCCGGCAAACCTGCCGCCGCCAGACCGGCGCGGGGCTCCGCCGACAGCAGCGATGCCAGTCCGGAATATCACCAAAAGCGACACCGCTTGATTAAACGCCCTGAGGTCGTTTAAAGGCGGTCGATTGTCATCGCTTTGTCACATGGCGCTTAAGCCGCAGAGTCACGGACATTTTTTATCGCTATTGGGATTTCTAAACGCATGGACATGGAAACTGCAGACAAAGGCGCGCACGCGAAATTCGTTCTGACCGGTCCCGAAGGAAAATTCGACCCCCGGACCACGGCACATCGCGGCGATCTGGCCGATATCGCGCTGGCCGGCAAAATGTTTGCGCCACATTATGCCGAGTCGATGCCGATGCGCTGTTCCGCGCCAAAGGCGATGCTGCGCAAACAGCCCGGCAAGGATCACGAGGCGATTTCCGAATTGCTGCACGGCGAGGATTTCCACGTGCTGGACATCGCCGGTGACTGGGCCTGGGGCTATTGTGGCCATGACAATTATGTCGGCTATGTACCGGTCCATGCGCTGCAACATGAGAAAAACGCCCGAGCCGACCCATCTGGTCTTTGCCCGTGCGGCGCTGATCTTCATCGAGCCGGATTACAAGTCGGGCGTGATGAAGCGGCTGCCGATGGCGCGCGGATCGCCTGCGGCGAAGCCAGCGAATGCGGCAATTATCTGAAGACCGGCAAGGGCTATGTCCATGTCCGCCATGTCCAGCCGATTGGCACGAAAGTGGTGTTTGACGGCAGCAACGGCACCGCGGCGCTCGCCGAACAGCTGATCGGCGCGCCCTATCTCTGGGGCGGCCGCAGCGGCGACGGTCTTGACTGTTCCGGCCTGATCCAGACGATATTGATGCTCACCGGAGTGGCCGCTCCGCGCGACACCGATCAACAGCTTGAGGCACTGGGCGAAGACATCGCCGCAGACGAGGAACTGCGCCGCGGTGATCTGATATTTTTACCGACCATGTCGGCCTGATGGTCGATAGGGAGCGGATCATCCATTCGACCTCCCATGCGATGCAGGTGATCATCGAGCCGCTGGCCGACACTATGGCCCGCTTTGCCAAAACCGCCGAGCAGCCGATATTGGCGCGCAAACGGCTTTCCTGAGACTGAATATGACGAAAACTGTTTTCATTGACGGCGCGGTGGGGACCACCGGCCTCGAGATCGCCGACCGGCTGGCCGGGCGGGAAGAATTTGCGATGGTCCGGCTGCCGGAGGACAAGCGCAAGGTTCTTGCGGCACGGCGCGAAGCGATCAACGACAGCGATTTTGTGATCCTCTGCCTGCCCGACGATGCGGCGCGGGAAGCGGTGGCGCTGGTCGACAATGACCGCACACGGATCATCGATGCTTCAACCGCGCACCGGACGGCCGAGGGCTGGGCTTACGGCTTTGCCGAATTTCGGGAAGGCCAGCGCGATGCTATCGCGGGTGCCCGCTTTGTCTCCAACCCCGGCTGCTATCCGACCGGCTTTCTGGCGCTGATCGCGCCGCTGATCGCCAAGGGGCTGCTGCCGGCGGACTGGCCCTTTGTGATGAACGCCGTGTCCGGCTATTCCGGCGGCGGCAAGGCGCTGATCGAACGCTTTGCAGATGAACCCGACCTTGGTTTCCGCGCCTATGGCCTGAATTTTGACCACAAGCATCTGCCGGAAATGAAGACCTATGCCGGTCTGGCCCACGACGTTATTTTTCGCCGTCGGTGATCCGCGCCTTCCGCGGGATGCTGGTTGATGTGCCGCTGCATCTCGGCGCCATCGGACCGGTGCGCGCAGAACAGTTGCTCGAAGAGCTGACCGATTTTTATGCCGGATCGACAATCGTCTCGGTGCAGGGCAGGGGCGACCTGTCAGAGCTGTTGATCAGCGAGAATGACGCGCCAACCGACCGGCTCGAGCTGTTTGTCTGCGGCAATGCCGAAGGCTATCACGCGCGCCTGATTGCGCGGCTGGACAATCTCGGCAAGGGCGCCTCGGGCGCCGCCGTGCAGAATCTCAATATCATGGCCGGTCTCGACGAGACCGCTGGTCTGCAGCTCTAGATTTCCGCGAATTCTGGCGCTTATTCGGAGGCTGTCACCGATTCGTCAGGGCGCAGGCTGGTACCGGCCCGCCCGCTACGGAAGGCGCCCCACCAGGTCAGCGGGTTGAGCGTCGTGGTGCCATCCAGCGAGAAAGTGATGAATTCCGCCCGTCCGCCGATATTCTCCCACGGGATCGGGCCGCCAAGACCAAGCGGACTGGCCACGCGGCTGTCGGCGCTCAGATCGCGATTGTCGCCAAGAAGATAGACTTGTCCTTCGGGAATTTCGAGCGGCGCCACATCGTCGGTATAGCGTGGACCAAGATCGATGATATCATAGCTCACGCCGTTGGGCAGGGTTTCGCGGAGAATGGGCAGGTTGCAGACCGGATTGCCGGCAGCATCGGTACCGCGCGCACCGGGGAATTCATGCTCGCCGCAGGGAGAATTGGCATCGATCGGGACTTGCAGGTCGGGCTGGACATCCTGTCTGACGGCAATGCCGTTGAGGAAAATCTGGCCGCCGCGCAATTCGATCGTGTCGCCCGGGAGACCGATGACCCGCTTGATATAATCGCTGCTCTGGTCCCTCGGCGTCAGGATGACGACATCGCCGCGTTCCGGCAGGCTGCCGAACAAGCGGCCTGATACGCGCGGAACGATATGGAAAGTCGGCGATACCCAGGACCAGCCATAGGCATATTTGCTGACGATCAGCCGGTCTCCGACGAGCAGGCCCGGCATCATCGATACCGAAGGAATGTAAAAGGGCTTGGCAACCAGACTGTGAAACGCCAGCACCGCCAGCAACAACAGAGCAATGCTCTTGATTTCGCCCAACCAGTCGGTCTTGTCCGGTTTATCGGTGGAGCCGCTGTCAGCGGTATTTTCTATCGACATATTCTGGTCTCTGGTTTCTGGTTCACGCCATCTTTTGTTGTCAGAGCGGGTGGCTTCAATGATCACGAATGCCTGCGCCCATGGATGATCGTCGGTGAGTGTGAGATGAACGGTGACCCCATATCCTGCCGGAGTCAGCGCGTCGAGGCGTTTTTTGCGCCGCCGGTCAGGGCCAGGGTTGGTGCACCGCTCTTGGCATTGATGACGCCGATATCCTTCATGAAAACGCCGGCGCGAAAGCCGGTGCCGACGGCTTTGGAATAAGCTTCCTTGGCGGCGAAGCGTTTGGCGTAGGTGCCGGCCTTGGTAAATGGCCGGCGGGCTGCCTTGCTACGCTCCAGTTCAGTGAACACGCGATTTTCAAAGCGCTCGCCGAAGCGGTCGAGTGAATTCTGGATGCGCTCGATATTGCAGAGGTCTGAGCCGAGACCGATGATCATGGATTTTCCTCCCCGTCGCAGATGGGGAGGGGACCGCCCGAAGGGTGGTGGAGGGCGCCCTCCGTCGCTCTGGCGCCACCTCCCCGACAGCTTCG
>NZ_PYIA01000020.1:0-3792 GCF_013265645.1 Sphingopyxis sp. BSNA05
AAGCCTGATAATCATCTCTTACCTGTCGAGCCTTTATTAACGCGCTACGTGCGACCGCCATCTCCTCTGACGTATCTCCGTCTGTCAAAACGACATACAACCCACCCAAAAAACTAAAAAGGATGCAAAGATGCCTGCGTATTTAGCCCATTCTCCACCTGCTGTTGTCGGCAATAAGAATTGAGCGATGGTTGCAATGGCGGCACCGCCAGCGATCAGGCCACCCTTCACGAACACGGAAGTAATTTTAAATCGATTTGCGCGTTCAGCCATCACATTCGACAACTGGTCTTCAAGTTCATCAATATTGGCCAATGACGATCCTCCCCAAATGATCGTAGTTTTGTTATTCCACTTTTTATACAAGGTACAAGATACTTGCTTCCTTGAATATTCATTCTGAATTTCAAACATCTTTCAATGAGGCTATCAATCCGTCCATTGTTGTCTTCAGAAAATTTGCCTCAGTAGAATAAGCCCCATGCTTCCGGGCATTTCGATTGCCTTTTGGCGCGCCGGGATTATTGCCGCCGTGCATCCTGCATCGTTTTCGCCCCCTTACGGCTGGAGATTGGCACTCCGTGCCCTTGCGCGTCTTCGCTAGGCAGCGCGGCGCTTTTACCAGTTGCGCCGGTTGCATGGGATTGTTTGACTGATTTTGCATTTTGCGCATCCCCTACGCGCGCGCGTGCGCGTGAAAGTTTTCGGCCACGACTGCTTGCCCGCCTTCGTTAACGTGGACATGGCGAACGGTCTGCTCGCGCGGCTGGTGCAATTTGGCCAAGGCCTCCAGCGCAGCGCGACTGTTAGACTGCGCTTTGAACGCCAGCCGTGCATAGCGTTCCGCAGCGAGTGGATATTCACCGAAGTTCATAATCGAGCGTCGCATCAATTCGGTCATCATCGCATCAAGCGACAGTGCCTGAGCAGTCAAGACCTCACTGGCAAATGTAAGATCCCCATCCATCGCCTGCTTGGCTCTCGCTTCAATGACCCGACCGAAACTCTCGATCCCCGGTTCTCCCGGCAGATCACCAAGCGACTTTTTAGCCAAATCAGACGCGATAATGCCATGCCGAAAATACGGTTCAACCATCGCGCGCGCCATTGTGGCGGCCTCGTCTTCTCCCTTTTTAGCTAATATTTTAGTCGCCTTGGAATCTGATCTAGGCGAGGCTTTTGTTGATTTTGTCATGCAGCATTGCCTTCGTTAGCCCAGTGGGTTGAAATGGAGGTCGCAAAGGCAAGTGTTGCGAGTGAGGGAGTCCAATCAGGCTCCCACCATCCTAGAAGATTGCTTCGCGGTCCCTTACCTATGGTAACAGCTGAGTGTGTAGCGAAATCCCGAATGCAGGGGTTTGGCCGAATTGAGCCATTTCTGTCATTTAGCGTATTGAATTCCACTACCGACGCCGCTGCGATTGGGGCTGCATCGCGCACCTCAAAGTCGGAATCCAATACCGGAAAATCGCCGCTGTCCTTCGCCTTGCGATAGGCTTTCAAGGCTCGCTGGCCGCGTTCCATTCGCTTGCGGGCGGGTGTCTTTGGGTCAGGTTCCCGATTTAGGAAAGTCCATGACGGTGCTTTTCGTGCAGGGCCTGATTGCCACGTGAGCCGCCAGCAACGCGCGCGCGACTTGTTTGCAGCCTTCACTCTAAAATAAGCGTCTTGGGTCATTTCGATAAAACCCAGCGCGATCAGGTCATCGAACGCCCTGCTTGCGGCTGTTAGATCAGCAACGCCCAATCGGTGCGCCCCATCTCTTACGCTGAGATATAGGCTTCCATTATTGCTGCCATTTTCCAGCATGGCCAGTTCCACTAATAGCGAGCGAGCATTGGGGCTTAGACTACGATAGGCATTGCTTGTAAGCAGGCGAAAATCCAGCCGGGCAAAGCGGCTGGTTTGATTGCGGCCCTTAGCATTCACCTTGTTGCGGTTGCGCTGTCTGCCCATGGATCAACTTTCACCGCTGATAAGGTTGCGTAGGGAAGCGGCTGGGATCAGCGTGCGCTTGCCTATTTTGCGCACTTGTAACCGCTTTTCGCCGATTAATTGATATATGCGGGTGCGGCCCAGCGAGGACACACGGCAGGCTTCATTGATTGAATATGCCAGCGGTTGCAGATTGTCATTTTTGCTATTCAAAGGATTAACTCCGTTCAGTTGTGGACGGGGCTATACTGCTCTGATTTACTGGGTTTTGTCCGCCGGAAAGGAACAGAAACTATCAGAAACTCGGGTTTCTGCTATTCGGATTCCCATGCCTGGAAGGCTTCAAATATGGGTTTGGCATGGTCCCGCAGGACAGAATCTGAAGGGTGCTTGTCTTGATCGCCAAGCCATGTCGCCAGTTCACGAACGACATCCGCGATGGTCTTGGGTTTGAAGTCCCCGCGATAATATCGTCCCGCCATTTCCAATACCGCAGCCTCCCAATCTGCAATAGGTGGACGCCCTCCTTTGTTTGATTGATCTGCTATCAGTGCGGTTTCATCAACTTGGTCATTGTCGTCTAAGAATCTTGGAGATACGTCGATTTCCCATGCTGAAAACCACTCTTCAAAATAACCGGGGTCAAATATGTCAATTCCAGGCGGAATAAATGCTGTGCTGAATCTGTTCTGGCCATGTTCCCATACATATATCTCGCATTTATTCAGGCCGAGATGTGTCAAATCAACTTCAGTTTCAGGAAATCCAACGCCAGCGTATTGCTTTTTCTCTTCCGCGATCAAGTCAGCCAAGATTTGCCATTGTTTTGGCTTTATCGCCGCATGAGTTCCTTCAAATTCAAAGAAATTAGATGATTCATATTTTTCCATCGATAGTAGCCTCGTGCAATCAATTCGCCACTGCACAAAAGTTCCAAAACCGCATTATGCGGTCTGGATAGGCCATCCATAGCAAGCATGCCCAATACCTCGTTCAGATCTTTTGATGGGTAAAATGGATTTCCATCAGGATCGCAGCGCAACCATTGCCACTCTCGCATAATCGCTAGCGCCGTATCTGCATTTTTTCACCGTCGCTCATGGCCTTATGCTTTGCCTTGGGCCTTGCGAGCCACGCGCTTGTTCTTTGCCGCGCCCAACCGCTCCAACGGGTTCACAATGGCCTCATATCGCCCGAACAGATGCTCTACCCTGTCGCGGTCGGTTGCGAACGGGGCAGCACGGTATAGCTTGTCCACGGCAGCATCGAGCGCAGCATGGGCCTTGCGCAAATTGGCGGGCATTGTGTCCGGGTCATACAGGTCGGCAAGGCTGGACGTAGGGTGCGCGTCGCGAGCCTCCAGCACGGCCTGGGCGAGTTTTTCTATTTTGGCGCGTTTTGCAGGCGTTGAATCCGGCCACGGGAAAGTGTTGTAGACTAATCCGCTGGAATAGCTGAAACGGCTCTCAAGTCGTCCGCCTATGTGGGCAAGCCATGCCATGTGAGTTCGGCTTGTTACGATACCAAAATGCCAAAGCTCTGCATCGTCTATTACCATTAACTTATTGCTGGGTATTGTGGGCGGACTAATCCAGCCAATTGGAACATAGTCACGCCGTTCTGAACTCACTTCCGGTATAACCAGAAATGGCGATTTCGGCACCACTGTGACATGGTAAGCAGTAGGAGTGTCGGCCAATTGTCTAGATAGTTTTCCGCCGCTATTTAGGCGTAACTCACGTACAGCGGCTATCCGTTCTTTTACCTTGGGCATGGAACGAGTTTCCGCCGGTGACAGGTCAGCAACATGTAATATCCACCGCCCACTGCCGTTGATAAACTCATATCCACCCAAAA